>JAKLPX010000398.1 GCA_022013635.1 Candidatus Delongbacteria bacterium | reverse complement strand
AGGAACTTATAATTCCAATAAAGGGCAGAGCCTCAAAATTATTCACGGCTACGGATCAACCGGAATCGGGGGCAGGATCAAAAATGCGATCAGAAATTTTATCGAACTAAATAAATCCAATTTCAACAGGATAGAGTTCGGTGAGATACTTGAAAGGAATCAGGGTTATACCATTGTTTATTATAGATCCGAATTGCCAAACTCATCAGATGTTCTCAAGGAAAAAATACGGAATTTTTGTGCGGTTACACCCAAGACCAAAGAAAAGATAATCGGAAATTTCAGAAAATTCGGAAGCGGAGCGGTCATGCAGGCTCTCAAGGAGTTGGTGTCGTCAGGAAAACTTACCGAGATCAAAGGCAAAGTCAAGAAATACGGTGCGTGATTATGGATTATTTAACTGCCTAATCGTAATGATATCTGCATGCGTAAATGAAAATATCTTCGTCTTCAACTTTATAGATAAGTCTGTGTTCGCGGTCAATCCTTCTTGACCATAAACCCGAAAGATCATATTTCAGCGGTTCAGGCTTTCCTTTGCCTTCGGAAGGATTCGTCTTAATATCCTTTATCAGATCATTTATCTTTTCGAGCATTTTACGGTCATCTTTGAGCCATGATGTATAATCGCCCCATGCATTTTTTGAAAAAATTATTTTCATGATTAATCCAACGAACTTTTAGTAACAGTTTTTCGCGATTTCATCTGTTCAATTGATTCAAACAGCCTGTCAGCATTGGTCTTGGAGCTGAGAATATGAACTGTTTCCATTATGGAGTTGAACTCGTATAGAGAGATCAGAACGGCTCCTTTACCATTGCTTCTTTTAATAACCAGAGTGTCGTTGTTGTTTTCAACATCGTCAAGGTATTTTTTTAAACCCACACGGAATTCTGTAAAATTTGCAGCTAACATAAATGCTCCTTTTTTAGTTACTAATTAAGTATTAATATAAGTAATTGTTTGTGTGATTGCAAGTAGATTATGGATTTAATCTATGTCCAACTCTCTTTTGGAAGGATCATCGAACGACCAATGAAGTCTTATATAAGCTTTTCCTGGAAAGACGGGACATCTTTCAGCCTGAGCATTATTCAGGTTAAGGTTATTGAGGAATGCTTCAGCCATCTGGCTTCTTGCGGAATTGTGTATGCAGACGAAGAGAATATTTTTCATGTTTTGTCCCTTAATCAATTTTTCGGGAACCATGACTTAGTATTGTTTGCGATCTTTACGAGCGTCAACATAATCGGCACTTCCACAAGAACTCCGACGATCGTAGCAAGTACTACAGGTGAAGTCGGTCCGAATAAAGAGATCGCTACAGCGACCGCTAGCTCAAAGAAATTTGATGCGCCTATCATTCCGGCAGGTGCGGCAATATTATGATGAAGTTTCCATTTTCTGCTCCATAGATAAGCGATGAAAAATATTAGAAATGTCTGGATCGTTAAAGGAACAGCAATAAGAATTATATGCAGCGGATTGTTCAGGATTACATCTCACTGAAACGAGAAAATGATCATAAGAGTGAGAAGAAGTCCGATTATGGTTATATCATTGAATTTAGGTATGAATTTATTGTTGAAATAATCTTCTCCTTTATGCTTGATCACGCTTGTTCTTGTTATCATTCCTCCAGTGAGCGGGATAACTACGAAAAGAACGACAGATAAAATGAGTGTGTTCCAGGGGATCGTAAATCCTCCGATCCCGAGAAGGAAAGCTACGATCGGAGTGAAGGCGATGAGAATGATAAGATCATTGGTGGCTACCTGTACAACCGTATAGGCAGGATTCCCCTTTGTCAAATGACTCCAGACGAAAACCATAGCGGTACAAGGAGCAGCACCAAGTAAGATCGCACCGGCAAGATAATTTTTTGCGAGTTCTGGTGAGATCAGGGATTTAAAGATCACATAAAAGAAAAACCATGCGATAAAATACATCGTGAACGGTTTTATCAGCCAGTTCGTAACCCATGTCACATAGAGCCCGTGAGGATTTTTACCCACATTTTTAATGCTGGTAAAATCCACTTTCATCATCATGGGAAAGATCATGAGCCAGATCAAAACAGCGATAGGTATAGAAACCTTTGCATACTCGAATTTACCAAGAAATTCAGGAATTACTGGCATAAATTTTCCGATCAACACTCCGACGATCATACAACCGATAACCCAAAGGGTCAGGTATCTTTCAAAAAAACTTATTCCGGATTTATTTTCTTTCATATTTTTTCCTGAAATTTTATTTTTTACACTCTATTTTAATTGTATAGCAGAAGCAATCTGATGTATCACTCGTGATATTGTTAAATTTTTCTTTAAGATCATTTATAAATTCAGTGACAATTGAATAATACACCCATGTTGCGTCTTTTCGGCTTGTAACTATACCGCATTCTTTCAGAACTTTCATGTGATGAGAAAGTGTAGATTGCGAAATCGAAAGGAATTCTAAAATTTCGCATGCGCACATTTCTTTGCAAGATATAAGATCAATGATCTGAAGTCTGACTGGATCGCTTAATACTTTAAATAATTTTCCAATATCTTTATATTCGCTATCTTTCATAAAATTCCTTCCAATTGATTAGAATTAGGATGAAATATAAATAATATATTGATAGTTGTCAATATATATGTTCGTCAATATGCAGGATTTCACATCTGGAAAATTTTTTGGAGGTTTTCAGATTTAACATATTAATATTGACATTTTATTTTATTATTGATATAATACATACAGGTGTATAAAACATCTATAAATTGCAAACATTCAAGGGAGTTGTGATGTGTAAAAGTAAGTGCTGCTGTACGCCCCAGAAAAAAAGCCCGAGATATCTTGAACCATGGCTACTGTTGATACTGAGGGGTAATGCTTTCTGCGGATACGAACTCTCGGATTATATGAAAAAGAACGACTTAATTCTTAAAGAGCCTGATTCCGGTGCCGTTTACAGAGTTCTAAGAAAGCTTGAAAGCAACAACTTCGTAATATCCGACTGGCAGATGCAGGAAAGCGGACCGGCTAAAAGGGTTTACCGTATTACAGAAAGCGGACTTGAACTGCTGTCGGATTGGGCAGCTCATCTCGAGGCTAAAATTCAGTTCTTAAGCTATTTTCAGAAAACATACAATAACAAACCCAAAAACTAACCTGAAAAGGAGATCATTATGTGCAACGGACATCACGAACACCACGGGAAACACCATCACCATGGACATCATCATCATCATGAAGAAAAGTGTAAATGCACTGAGCATGAAATACAATGCGGATGCGAGAAGAGAGAAATGGAAACAAAATGCGGTTGCGGTGGTCACCACGGATTCAAAAGAAAGTTCATCTCAAAAGAAGAGATTATTGAAGAGTTGGAAACTTACAAAGCTTTACTTCTGAAAGAAGTGAAAGGCGTTGAAGAAGAGATCGAAGAACACAAAAAATAATCTCTTTATTGTATCTGCTTTACGGGCACGGTTATCGTGCCCGATATTTAATTTCATTTAGAATAAATTCCTTTCATAACCGTTTACACATACACTGCAATTTTAACCTTGGAGTATGAATATGAACTTAGTTGTGCTGGAAAATACAAAAAAAAATTACCGAAGCGGAGAAATTGAAGTACCGGCTCTAAAAGGATTAAATTTAGAATTGGAAGCCGGAAAATTTATTTCTTTTGTCGGGCCATCGGGTAGCGGAAAAACAACCTTGCTGAATCTGATAGGTTGCCTCGATCAGCCTACGGAAGGCAAAATATTTGTTGACGGAACTGAAGTCAGCGGAATGAACAGAAAAGATTCCGCCAAATTTCGCGGTGATAAAATCGGGTTTATTTTTCAGAACTTTAATCTTATACCAGTTCTGACTGTCTATGAGAACATTGAATACCCTCTCATAATGGTTCAAAATGTTCCTGCACCTGAAAGAAAGACAAGAATTGATCAGTTGCTCGCTAAAGTCGGTATGACAGATCAGAAGGACAAATATCCCGCTCAACTGTCAGGCGGGCAGAAACAGAGGGTTGCCGTCGCCAGAGCCCTTGTGACTCAGCCTAAAATCGTGCTCGCAGACGAGCCGACTGCCAATCTTGATCATGCCACTGCTTTTAAAGTAATTAATCTTATGCACGAGATGAAAAACGAATTTGATGCCTCCTTCATCTTTGCCACCCACGATCTGAAAGTTGTTGGTGAAGCCGATATTGTCTATACAATGGAAGACGGGCAGATCACAAAAACTGAAAAGCGGGGGGAATAATAATGAAAAATATTATTAAAATCGCGTGGCGTAATCTGATGCGCTACAAACGCAGAACGCTTCTTACTTCATCCTTAATAACCATAGGCGTAGCCCTGGTAATAGTTTTCAGCGGAATAGGAAATTCTTTTAAAAGCGAAGTTATCGGTATTATCACCAATTCAAACCTCGGAGATATGCAGATACACAAAAAAGGATATGTCGGATCAATTGACAACCTGCCTTTAGATTTAACTGTGACTGAAAATAACCTTCAGAAAATCGAGTCTGCACTTGCAAAATATCCGCAGATAAAGGCGCAAACTACGAGGATCCGGTTTGGCGGTATGATAAGTAATTATGTCCAAACAACAAGCATGCGTTTTACAGCGGTTGATCCTGCAATGGAAAGCAAAACCTGTACGGCTCTGACCGGAAGAATTAAAGAGGGTGATAACGGTTCGGATACTTTTGTTGCACCGGGAGCTTTAGTAATACCTATAAATATAGCATCCGGACTGGGTCTTAAAATCGGTAGCGAAGTTGTTCTTGTAGCCACGAATAAAGACGGTTCGGTCAACGGAATGTCTTTTAAAATTTCCGGGATTTCGGAAAACATTCTCGGACCACAGGGAAAAGACGGATATATGCACATTAAGGATGCGCGCGAGCTTTTGCGTATCGAAGACGGATCAATTACTGAAATGGCAATCAAATTAAATGACCTTTCAGCTATGAGTAAGGTTGTAGGCAGCTTGAAAAAAGATCTTGAACAAATTAAAGATGAAGTTACCGGAAAGCCTGTGCTTGAAATTCATTCATGGGAAGAACTCTCACCTTTTGCAAGCATTGCCAAAATTGTTACTTTACTGATACTCGTAGTAAGAATTGTTCTGATTTCGATCGTTTTGATCAGTATATTAAATGTGATGATGATGTCTGTTTATGAGAGGATCGGCGAGATAGGAACGATAGCTTCTATAGGCACTCCTCCAATAAAGATTCTGGCTCTTTTTCTGACCGAAGGTCTGCTTCTAGGTTTTTTCAGTGCTATGACCGGAAATATTATCGGAGCAGGAATACTTACGGTTATCAGAATCACCAAACTTAATTTTATTTTCGGAAATATGCAAATAGTTCTTTCTCCCGAAATACCGGCAAACGAAATAATTATGACGGTTGCAATCGTAATATTAATATCAGCTGCAGCAAGCCTTCAGCCTGCAATCAAAGCTTCGAAAATGGAACCGGTTGAAGCTCTCCGACATGTATAAAATGAATTCTTTAAATTATCAATGGAGGTTATCTAATGAAAAAACATCTTAATATACTGACTTTACTTATCGTTGTCTTGATTTCCGCTCCCTTAAATGCGGCTGACGGTAATGAAATCCTGAAAAGAATTGATGCTAAACTTATGCCTGAAAGTTATGAAACATACCGCAAACTTATTAATATCGAGCCTGACGGCAAGAAAAAGGAATTTGTTTTTTTCACTGTAAAAAAAGGTAAAGATAAAATGGCGATGCTGTATATTTCTCCTGCGAGCGAAAAAGGCCGTTCCACGCTAAGACTTGGAGACAATATGTGGCTTTATATTCCGAATGTAGGAAAACCTATCCGCATCACAAGCCTGCAGTCAATTACCGGAGGAGTTTTTAATAATTCCGACATTATGCAGGTGGAATACAGTGTTGAATATGATGTTGAAAAAATGGAAGAGGCAGACAAGTCAGTAATTCTGAATTTAAAAGCAAAAAACAAAACTGTTGCTTACGATAAATTAAAAATGTGGGCAACAAAAGACGATATTTTGACAAAAATCGAATGCTATTCTTCAAGCGGAATGTTGATAAAAACCCTTGATTTCAAAGATATTATAGATTTTGGAAACGGTTTGACAAGGCCTGCAACTATAGAGACACACAGCCCTCTTTATAAAGGTTACCTGTCAGTAATGATATATTCTCAGGTAAAAACCCGTCAATTCGATGATGAGATATTCACCGTTAACTATATGTCTAAACTGGAAAGTTTGAGAAAATTATGAAAATTTTAACAGCCCTAACTTTAATCATGTCAGTCGGAATTTCTTTTGCAGGGGAATATTCATTTGATATTTCTGAGGTAGAAAATTCTGTGGAGAAAATTCAGTTCAGCGGTAATATTGATCTAAAATACTCTTTATTAAAGATTCGCGATACTTCTCCATTTTACAAGCTGCAGTATCAAGATGACGATCTGTCAGATTTTTTCAGCACATACACCGGTTCATTTTACTTTAACGGGGATTATCAAACAAAAGACATAGGAGTTTTTTTCAAAACACTGACAGAATACTATGATGACAGTAATTATAATTTTGATTTTACCGAGCTTTACGGAACTATGAATTTCTCTCTTAACTCTTCCCTTATTGCTGGTAAGAAAGCCTATAATTGGGGAAAAGGATATGCTTTTAATCCTGCAGGATTCGTTAATCCAGTGAAAGATCCTGAGAACCCCGAGCTTTCTCAGGCAGGAACATTTTCGGTAAATTATCAATTCAACAAAAGTCTTTCGTCTTCGGCTCTCACCAATCTGACTTTCGATTTAACCGTATTCCCCGGAGTTAAGAAAATTAACGAAAGAACATCCGAGCTTAAAGATACCGATCTCGCAGGCAAATTGTATTTTTTGATCTACGATACCGATGTCGAAGTCATGGCTTATTACAGTGAAGTAAATTCAAAAAAAATCGGAGCTGATTTTGCGAAAAATATAAGCACTAATCTTGAAATCCACGGTGAATTTGCCTATTTGAAAGATCAGGAAAGGTTTAATATCCAGAACAGCGGGCTTGCAACAGAATCGTCGGATGCAGTATCTTACCTTGCAGGTATCAGATGGCTAAGCAGCCAGAATGTAACGACAATCCTAGAATATTACCACAACCAGTCTGCAATGAACTGTAGTGAATTCAGCGATTATTACGATTATACATTTTCAGCTGATTCGGCTACAACTGCAGTTATAACCGGTATCAATAAAAAATTTTTCAGTGTCAGCAACCTGATGAGGGATTATGTTTATCTGAAATTATCATACCCGGAACCTTTCGGCTGGCTATATTTTACGCCTTCAGTTTATAGTATTTACAACATAAACGACGAAAGCCTTGTAATCGGTATGCCGTTAAGCTATAAACCTATTACCAATTCAGAAATATTGCTTACTCCTATTATTTTTTCAGGTAAGAAAATTAGTGAGTACGGCAGTAAAGCATATCAAAGTAAAATAGAATTGAAATTAAGTTTGTATTTCTGACCGGAATATTTTTGGACTTAACTCTTCTCGTCGCATTTACCGAAGAAGAACTGCGGTTATTGTTTACAAAAATCATTAAACCGCAAAACATTCAACACTCCATTTTTTATAATTTCTCAGCTTTCTCGTAGATCTCAGTCTTTTCTTCTTTTGAAAGCATTTTCTCCATGATGACAGCAATCAGGACTATAACAGGCAGGTTGAGTAGAAATCTCAACACAGTAAATTTAACTCCCATTGATGAAGCTTCAAATATGAGCATTGGTACTTTAGTAGTTGACCAAGCACCAAGGAAAATGATTACATTTGAGAACTTGCTCGATTTTTTCAGCATAACACCTGCGATCGGAAATGCCGCATATAGTGGACCTGCTGCAAGTGAACCTATAAGGAATGCAATTAATGCGCCTTTTAAACCTGAACCTTCACCAGTTAGTTTGATCATAAGGGCTTTATCCACCCATACATCAAGCAGCCCGAGAAGTATAAATACAGGCGGTAGTATGGAGAGCATCTCAAGCAAATTCACCCCGGTTAGTTTGAAAGCATTAGCACCAAGGCTGAAATCATAGGTTAGCAAAGCAAAATTTACTGTCAGAAGTATAAAAAAGAAGCGGTATTTTTTAATTATATGTTTAATTTTATACTTCATTCTAACACCGCTTCGATTATAACGGCTATCAAAATCGAGAAAACGAATGCAAAAGAATTTCTGATAAGAGTTGATTTCTTACCGAAAAATTTTATTTCCATTGGAAAAGTGACTACTCCGACCATCATGAGCGTGGAAATGAAAGCGGCGATCTGTGCATAAGCCGCACCACTTTTCAAAAGTGCTGAAGCAAGAGGAAAAGCGATGAATCCGGGTATCAGGGTAATCGAACCGATTAATGATGCAGAAGCCACACCGAACCATCCCGAATCTTTACCGAGCAGCATTGAAATTGTTTCCGGGCTTAAAATAGAAAGAATGATACCTATGAGCATCAGAACCGAAAGGAACTGAGGAAGAATATTCTCAAAAGATCGCCATGATTTACGCAGAGCAATCTTCGTTTTAGTCTTGTTTTTAAAGAAAGAGAGCAATAGCAAGGCTGTAGTAACTATGTAGATAGAAAGTGTGAAGATCATTTTTTTGTCTCAAGCTTTAAAATTCTTAAATCATCTTTATCAAACTTTATTCTGTATCTTCCTTCATAAACTAATAGAAATTCAGAACCTTCAAAGTGAAGAGGTTTTTCGATATATAATTCACACCCTTCATAGCTGTACATTATAAAATCCTCAAGTTTCTTGACTCTGTACATTTTATCTGGCCTCACCATCTGCCCGGACGGTGTTTTGTAGGCGTTTCATCAGCCTGCCATCACATATTCGTCTGAAATTGTGAGAATTCGGTTTCTTTTTTTCAGATATTCAATCAGCACAGGTTCAACATATATCAGATTGCTCATAAATTTTTCCTTAATGTTCAAACAGATAATAGTTCACTTCAGCAACAACATATTGCTCGAACAACGAGTTGTTATATGTATAATCCCAAATCTTATCCAGTTCTTTTAAAGATACCTCCATGCTGTCATTCTGCTCTGAAATAAAAGCTTTGGGATATTCGAGATTATATTCTTCGACTAAATGT
>JAKLPX010000397.1 GCA_022013635.1 Candidatus Delongbacteria bacterium | reverse complement strand
TCATTATCTCTCTTAAAGACTTTTCAGCCGAATCTATGATTGACTGATAAACTTTTGAACGATGGCTCATTTCCATAACCGACATTCCGCAACCTTCATAGTTCAGCATCTCTTCTGCAGCTTTTTTTAAAACTGCTTCGGGCAACATTCCCGGTCCGGCAGAGAAATTGTATACTCTTTTTGTCATTTCAGTCTCCTTTAATTGGTTTAATATTTTTCATGTCATTTCCTTAAGTTTAGACTTCAATTTATATTTTCGTATATCTCAAGTCAAGAAATATTTTATTAACAAAAAACTGCAATTATTCTTATTGATAAATTCGTTTCGTTTAATTAGTTTTAGCAGGATTTAATGATGAAACGGGAGTTAAAGAAATGAAACTTCAAAATATTTTATTAATTGCTTTTGCGATAATGTTTTTATCCTGCACCGATAAACAAGTTTTAAAAGAAGGAGAAGCAATGACCGGAATTGTCAGAAAAGATTATCCTGTCGCAGAAAAAGAAAGGATGGTTTTTAATTATCACGGCGAGGAGATAGTTGACGATTATTCGTGGCTGAAAGATAAGGATAGGAAAAATCCCAAAGTATTGGATTATATTAAAAAGGAAAACGATTACGCAAAAGAATCCATGAAGCCGTTTTCAAAATTGGAAAATAAAATATATGACGAAATAGTTTCAAAAATAGACCAATCTGATGTTTCTGTTCCAGTCAAAATTGACGATTATTTCTATTATTCCAAAGAAATTGAGGGAAAACAATATCCTGTGCACTGTAGAAAATTTAAAACTATGGACGGAAATGAAGAGATTTTGTTGGATTTAAACGAAATGGCAAAAGGTCATGACTATTTCGAACTCAGTGTTTACGAAATAAGTCCGGACCATAAATACCTTGCCTATTCTATAGACACCGAAGGGAATGAAAAGTACACATTGTACATTCAATATCTTGCGAAAAAAACTTTATTTCCGGAAACATTTGAAAATGTTGACGGTCTTGAATGGGCGGAAGAGAATAATACTTTTTTTTATACTACCGTTAACGAAAGCAACCGGAGCAATAAAGTATTCAGGCATGTGTTAGGGACGAGAGTTGATAATGACAGACTGATGTATTCAGAAACAGCCGAGTCATTTTATGTATGGATAGAAAAAACGAAAAGTAAAAAATATATTTTAATGGAGTCTGCGAACAAAAATACATCCGAAGTGTATTATTTGAAGAGCGACAATCCGATGGGATTTTTTAATCTTATCATGGCAAGAAAAACCGGAACGGAATATTATCCTGACCACCGCGGTGACTCATTCTACATTCTGACTAACGCTGACGATGCGTTTAATTTTAAGGTAGTGAAAGTAAAAGAAAGCTTTCCTTTCAAAGACAAATGGGAAGAGTATATTCCTCACAGAACTGACGCCTTCATAGACGATATTGAGCTATTTGAAGATTATATTGTGATTTCCGAAATAAGTAACGGAAAGAGAGGCGTTCGAGTTCTGGACTACGAATCACTGCAGGGAAAGGAACTTCAATTCAGTGATAACTGCTATACTGTTTACACCGGATCGAATCCGATGTTCGAATCGAAAAAATTCAGGTATGTTTACGAATCAATGACAACACCATATTCGATAGTTGAATACGATATGGAGTCGGGGGAAAGGAAGTTCCTTAAGCAGGAAAAAGTTTTGGGTGATTTTGATCAAATTCAATATAAATCGGAACTTATTTACGCACTGGCCAAGGACGGTCAGACAATACCGATCTCTCTGGTTTATAAAAGAGATAAATTCAAACAGGACGGAACAAATCCGCTGTTACTTGAGGGATACGGCTCTTACGGTGATTTCAACGACCCTACTTTTTCAATATCAAGATTAAGTCTTCTGGACAGGGGATTTGTAGTAGGAATTGCCCATATCAGAGGCGGGTTGGAAAAAGGGAAAAAATGGCATTACGACGGAATGCTGCTAAATAAGAAGAATACATTTAATGATTTTATAGACTGCGCCGAATATCTGTTAGAAAAAAAATATACTTCAAAAGAAAATTTAATAATAGATGGAGCAAGTGCAGGAGGATTATTGATCGGAGCAGTCTTAAATATGAGACCGGATCTATTTAAAGCTGCCGTTCTTGAGGTACCGTTTTTAGATGTTATAAACACAATGCTTGATTCTACACTTTCAGCTACGGTATCAGAATATGACGAATGGGGTGACCCGCATGACAAGCAGTATTTCGATTATATGAAATCATATTGCCCTTATCAGAATATTAAGGGGCAGGAGTATCCGAATATATTTGTTACCGCAGGATTTAATGATCCCCGTGTAAATTACTGGGAACCGGCAAAGTGGGTCGCAAAATTAAGAGATCTTAAAAAAGACAATAATCAGATATTATTCTATACTAATATTGCCGGTCATGGAGGTGCATCGGGCAGATACGATTATTATAAAGAAATATCTATGAAATTTGCGTATATGCTTAATCAGGTCGGAATAACAGAATAAAATTAATTTTGTTTAACAGTTTTATTGCTTTTATGATGAAGTATTGAGTATATTTACAAGAAAAAATCAGGAGTTGTTATGAAATTGAAACATTTTTTATTGCTGACCTTCGTTGCGGTCGCATTTGTGTCGTTTACCGGCTGTTCAAAAAAATCAAAACCTTTGAACGGGCAATTAGACGATCTTGAGAAAATAATCGTAAAATACGAACCGAAATTTGAAAAAATCGAGTACGCGTCAAAAGAATACGGCGACATAATAGAGAAATACAACAAGGAAATACTTGACTGGGCGAAGATTTTTGAAAAGGACAGATATACAAAAGATTCAAGAGGAAATGCAGTTCCAAGCGAAGAATTTAGAAAAATCGAAAATAGATTTTACGAACTCAATAAAAGAATGTCAAAAATGGTGTTGGCTAAAATACCCAAAGAAGAAAAGCGTCCTGAAAGCGAAGGCCAAGCGAATTAAATGCGGCTTAAAGATTATTACGATGTGATAGTTGTAGGCGGCGGTCCGGGCGGTTGCGTTGCCGCAAAGGAATGCGCGGAGAAAGGTTTATCTGTACTATTACTCGAAAGGCACAGGGAAATCGGAATTCCGGTAAGATGCGGCGAAGCGGTCGGAGCAGTAGGTTTATTGGAATTTTTCGACAAAGACCACTGGATAGTTAAAAAATACAAAAAAAAATTCAAAATAAGATTTATAGCGCCGAACGGAAACTGTCTTGATCTCAATCATGAAAGCGAAGCGGCCATTCTGGACAGAAAATATTTCGATTACGAACTGGGAATAATGGCTTCAAATTCAGGAGCTCAAATAATTACTTCGGCAAATGTAGTCGGATTACTGACGGACGATGGAAAAGTTGAAGGCGCTCAAGTCGAATACAATAATAAAAGATTTGAAATTAAATCAAAAATCGTTATCGGCGCAGACGGGATTGAGTCGCGAGTCGGCCGCTGGGCCGGAATTAAGACAACTCCGAAATTTAACGATATGGAATCCTGTGCTCAATATACGATATCATCAATAAATATCGAAAACGACAGATTAGATTTTTATTTCGGTAAAAATGTTGCTCCGACCGGTTATCTCTGGGTTTTCCCTAAAGGTAATAATACAGCAAACATCGGGGTTGGCGTCAGCGGAATGATTTCAAAAAAGAAAAAAGCTAAGGAATATCTTGATGAGTTCATTGATAATAATTATTCAGAAATTTCAATTTTTAATGAGACCTGCGGCGGTGTAATTTGCAGCGAGACTTTGAAAAATATTTCAGGAAATGGTATTATGCTGGTCGGTGACGCAGCTCATCAGACAAACGCCGTCACGGGAGGCGGTATAATCAATGCAATGAAAGCAGGTCGGATTGCCGCGGAAGTAGCCTCCGAATCAATAAAAGTCAACGATGTAAGTTCTAAAATCTTGTCGAGTTACGACAAAAAATGGCATAAAAAACAGGGCAAGGCGAACCATAAATTTTATTTCGTGAAAAACATAATTGAAAATATCGAGGACGAAACTTTAAATTCCATAACGGAAAAACTCAACAAACTCCCTTTCGAAAAAAGAACATTAATAAATATTTTTAAACAGGTTCTGATAAAACATCCGAAAATAATATTAGAACTTCCGAGACTTTTTTCATAAAAGTTTTTAAGTTGCGGAAAAAAATAATCTTGTCTATATTATTTACATTTTGAAAATAATAACTTATAGGAGAATGTTATATGAAAAAAGTTGTTCTGATGTTAATCATCGTGCTTGCATATAATCTATGTGCGGAAGTATGGGGGTTTGAAGATTTTGAAAGTGGTACTTTGGATGGTACAACTCTATATGACTTCGACGGAGATGGAAATAACTGGGAAATTACAGCAATAAATCCTTACTCGGGAATTTGTGCGGTTCGATCTGTCAGTGCAGGTCTAACACCAAACAATATGATTTCATCACCTCAAATATATGTTGAAAAATCATCTGACGAAACATATCCGAGAGTTAAGTTCATGGTAGGGGCAGAAGATCCTGTCAATTTTGCGGAGCATTACGAGGTATTGATCTCGTTTACTGACATAGATTCTGCATCTTTTACACAGATTTATGAAGAGACACTGACTTCGGCTGACTGGAAAGAAGTGGACATTGATCTGGGACCTTACTTTGAGACCGGTGTTTGGACAGCAAATATTTATATTGCATTCAGGCACTTTAATTCTGATGGTCAATCTGCATTATTGATTGATGATTTTATGGCTTATATTGATACCGAGTTCTATTATGACTCTCCTGATACACAAATTACAGAAGGAGTTATATCACCATACACTGATATTTACACTCAGTGGAATAGCTACGACAGATCCGCATGGAATTGGGAGACTGACTGGAGTTTCATTGGTTACGAAGATGTAACTCTACATTATATTATTAGCGATGGAGTAACTCCACAACCTGAAGCAACGATTCCACTGTCAATAAATCCTGATCCTGATTATTATTGGACTTACATCGGTACTATTCCGGGTCAACCATTGGGAACATTCATTGAATACTGGTGTGTTGTCACTGATAATTCAGGGTACAGCATTGTAACGGAATCTCAACATCTTTTTGCTGAATGGGGAGAGATAACTTTTAAGGAAGGTTTTGATAGTAGTGATGTTCTGCCTGAAGGCTGGAATGTTTTCTCTACAGGGACAGTGTTATCAAGTCAAGATTATCCTTGGAAAGTCAATGAAGCCAATCAAAATGTACATACAGGAAGTAATTCCATAACTTCTGCAGCTCAGAGTAACTTTGGTGTTTATGAAACTGAAGATTATCTCGTTACTCCCAAATTAAGAGTTGACGGCGACGCAAAATTAAAGTATTATGTAAATCAGCAGGCGCCTGAGGGATATACAGATAAGTACATAGTGTTCATCAATACAGCCGGCGGAGACAGTGCAACTGTAATTGATTTATCCGACACTTTATTTGCCGAGACATTTATAGCAGGCCCGGATAAAAATGTCTGGTTTGAAAGAGTGATTGATCTTAAACCTTGGGACGGACAATTTATTTGGGTTGCTTTTAAACACCTTTATACGCCGGTCAGTGCTAAATTGGACAGATATCTGAATATTGATGGTTTTAGTATTGCCGAGCTCCCTATTATATCAGTTGACGAACCTGGGAACGCTGCTCTGCCTGGAGATGATATTACGATCAACATACATGCAACCGACTATTCAGGCATTGATAATGTTACTATTTACTATAAGGTCGGGGACGGAGAAGAAATGCCTGTTATTATGACCGGTATCGGAGATGACACATATACCGGCACTATTCCGGGACAACCTTTAGACACTGTATGTTCCTGGTATGCAATAGCTACAGACGCTACGCCTTTTCTCAATCAAACAACTACCAAAAAATACGATGTATTCTGGTTTGAAAGCGGAGTGTTCGAGTGGGGAAGTGCAGGAACTTCATATTTGGATCCGCCTGAGCCAATGAACAACGGAACAAAAGCCGCAATGGATTGGAATTTTGGATCAAAAGGTTATTTGTATCTTAATAAAATTGAAGTCGGATGGGCTTATGCCGCAAATAATATGACATGGAAACTCGTAGAATTCGATCCTGAAATAGGTAACCTTGATGCCGAAGATAACCCGATAGGCGCTCCGACCGATAATGTCATCGGCGATTTGCAGGGCGTTCATACATTTATGGCAGGCGGAGACGCTCTGTTGCTGGATGGCAACAATACTCCCATCTATGGAAATGTGGCATTGGTGTTTGAAGTAAATCAATATAATGAAATGATGCTTGACGAAAGCGGAAATAAAGCACACGCATGGCAGTACAATTCGGTTACTCAATGGACTACTAACCTGTGGGGAGCTTTCTATATTAAAATGTATGTTTCTCAAAACGGGATCGGGGATGAATTCGTTTCTTCTACTACCGAACTGTGTCAGAATTATCCGAATCCTTTCAATCCTGTTACAAGCATCAGTTTTTACAACAGGATTGCCGGAGATGTAAACCTTTCAATATATAATGTAAAAGGTGAAAATGTGGCTACTTTGATAAGTGGTAAAATGGATGAGGGTTTTAGAAAAATTGAATTCGATGCTTCGAAATTCAACAGCGGTGTTT
>JAKLPX010000396.1 GCA_022013635.1 Candidatus Delongbacteria bacterium | reverse complement strand
GATTCTCTTGTAAAAATTGATTTGTACAGGAATTTTTCCAAAGTAATTACTATAAGTGACTCAACCGAAAATGATTCATATTTCTTGTGGACTATTCCTACTAGCTTAACGCTGGCAAGTGATTATCTTGTAAGGATTGAAGGTTTAACGACAACTGTTTACGATTACAGTAATGATGGGTTTAAGATTACAAATACACCCTATATACAGGTCACTTCACCTAACGGAGGAGAAACATGGACTATGGGGACTGATCAGACGATTACATGGCAGGATAATTTAACCGAAGATGTTAAAATCGAATTATTTAGAGGATCAAATCTGGCTTTAACTATAAATGACTCAACTGCAAGTAATGGATCTTATTCATGGAATATTCCTGACAGTCTGACTGCAGGAGCTAATTATAAGGTTATGATCACAAGTATTCCGGTCAATGCCGAAACTGACGAGAGCGACACAACATTTTCGATAGTTGTAGCACCTTAACAAAATAAAAATACTTTTTATAAATCCGTCCTTCAGGGCGGATTTTTTTATTGTATATTGTAAAGCCTCTTTAGGGTGTCGTTAATATACTCTTTATTGCCTTTGCCTGATGCTACTTTCATCGTCATAGTATAAAGTTTTTCATCAGAATCATCTAAGCTAATACCGTTGAAATCCAGAAATACAAGACCTGCGACTAATGCGACTCTTTTATTGCCGTCAACAAAAGGATGATTCTGACAAATATGAAAAATATATGCTGCAGCCATTTGAAAAAGATCATCGTGCAAAAAATATCCCTCGAAAGTTGATTGCGGTATAGAGATCGCTGAGCTTAATAGTGAAATGTCTCTAATTCCCCTAATCCCCCCGTAGAGTTCTATCTGATTTTGATGAATATCTATAATTTCTGCAAGAGTCAGAAAAACGATTTCTCTTTCTGTCATTTTGCAAGTTTCTTTAAGGTTTTGCTGTGTTTATCATTGATTCTTCCGAGCGAATTCCTGAGCATATTTGTTCTGTCTGTTCCGCTTACGGGAGAAATTATTATATTAACTCCGTCTGTTGATAATTCAAGGTTTGTATTCTCATCTATATGCAGCATCTCTATAATAGGTTTATCAATTATCAGAGCAGAACTATTTCCGTGTTTAACCAATTTTTTTATCATAAATACTCCTAAAAATAAAATTCATGTATATACAATATACATACCGAAGAAAATAAAATCAAGCAATATTTTTTTATAAGATGTACTCTTAAACTTAGATATTATTTTAACATTATCATTTTTTTAGCCTGAACATTTCCGTTTACATCGAGCTTATAGAAATACATTCCTGAATTCAGATCCGAAGCATCGAAATTTACTGTGTGGAGTCCTTTTTCTTTCTTTTCGTCAATCAAAGTTTTTACCAGCTGACCGTTCGTGTTATAAACGGAGAGATTGACTTTGGAGTCTTCAGCAAGGCTGAACTTTATTTCGGTCGCGGGATTAAAAGGGTTCGGGTAGTTCTGGTAAAGCTCGAAGTCAGTATTTAGGGAAGCTTCTTCTGTCTCAATCCCGTCTGTATAATATCCAATATCCCAAACCTTTAAAAATCTCTGATAATCCATATAATACATCCCGATTACTGCAACTTCATCGGGATATTGGCATGCTGCATAAGTGTAAATTTTATACGCTTCTTTAGTCCCATAGGTTATAGATCCATGGCTGGAAACTGTCCATCCTTCCTCAAAAATAGTGCTTGTTTTTGTGACATTTGCAGCGTATTTCAATTGCCGGATCGGGTCATCAGGATTTCCTGTCTCAATATCAATTATCTTTTCGTGTTCCCATGAATTGCCGCCGTCAAGAGATACAATAAGATATCCGTCATCAATAAAGTTGTAATATTTCGGCGTGTTAATGTAATCAAATAAATAATACCTGCTTTCAGGTTTATCAAGCCATGCCGCTAATATATTGTTATTGCCTGCATAGCTCAGACTAAGTGTACGGTTCTTATCTCCAGTGAATTCCATTCCAGCATTGTAATCTGAATACCAACCTTTATCATTGTCAACCGGATTTGCAATAAAAACAGCATTCTGCCAGTTAACCCCCGTGTCTGTTATTTCGCCCCTAATGTCATAATATCCCGCTCTAAAACCGCTGTCCGTCCACGGAAAGATGCAATTCGGGTATTCGGATGAAGCAGGAAAAACCATACACAGTACATGAACAATATTTTCTTCCGTTGTGACAACCGAAATGTCCCACATTATTCGGGGATAATCTATCGTAATTACACTGGTTCCGTTAATAACTTCTAACGAGTCGAGACTATATCCGATAGAATCTCTTAAAGTCAGACTTTCGCCAACCCAGTCAAAAAGTTCCGAAACAGGTTGATGATGAAATCCGAGTCCGGTTTTATTCCAGTCAAGACCCCAGTTATTTGTATATATATATGATAACTGCGGAGCGTACCAAGGATAGCATTGAGTCACTGCTACTCCAATTCCTTTTCCTGTTCCGTTACCGGCTGTGTCTTTAGCGTAGCTGAAGTGCAACGGGCCGATTAAAGAAACATCAGAATACTTATAGATTATATTATCGGTATCAAACCTGAGTTCTTTATAATCAGACCATTCCCAGCTTCCAGGATCGCAGGGTGCCTGGGTTTTCCCGACAACACATGAAACAGGGCTTACCAGTCCGTTCAGACCTTCTTTCCATCCCTGTGTCCAATAGTAATAGAAGGTAGAAGGATCGTAAACTACATCTCCGGTGCCATTCCATGCGTTGGGAATAACTGAGGCTGAATCTGATGATTCGATCCGGGTAGGATTAGACCATGTTGTATAGTTGTAACCCCATGCATCTGCAACAGTAAACATCGGCTGGGATACAGTTTCAACAGTTGCAGTATCGTAATCATTAAAGAGACAAAAGCAGTAACTGTTTATAAATTCGGAAACATAAGGGTATCTTCCTCCGGGAAGGTTTCCTTCAGACTGATAGACTGAGCTTGTATATACTGATTCGCAAAACCATGACAACGACGAATAATCCCAAGCTCCAAGCATACCGCCTATCGTTCCGTTTCCGTAAGTAGGATTCAATTTACTGTATAAAGAACCGACCATTTCGCCCGTTGCAGGATCAAAATTCGTCTGGATCTTCCTGTTATAGCCAAAAAACCATCCGTATGGACCGGAACTCTTGTCAAAAGTCTGAGATATCGTACCATAATACTGTGAGTATAGGCTATTGCCGTAAAATAAACAGCACATAAATGTTAGCATGAATATGATGCGTTTTAACATAACCTGCCTCCTTTATTTTAATAAGATCATTTTCTTAATTTCTGTTTTTCCATTCATTTTCAACCGGTAAAAATATATACCGGAGTTAAACTCTTTAGCGTTGAAATTCACAGTATGGAGACCTTTCTCTTTCTTTCCGTCAATTAAGGTTTTTACGAGCTGTCCGTTCGTGTTGAAAACGGACAGGTTAACATCAGAAGGAGAGCTCAAAACAAATTTTATCTCCGTTACAGGATTGAAAGGGTTCGGATAGTTCTGGAAAAGTTTAAAATCTGAAGTCAGAACCATTTCTTCCTGCTCGAATCCGCCGTAAGCGTAACCGACATACCAGATGTGAAGGTACTGCTCCTTATCAAGATAAGTCGAATCTATTCCTGCAGGATCATAATACTGACAAGCAGCGTAAGCACCGTAACTTTCTGCGACTACAGTTCCTCCGTGATTTGCTAAACTCCATCCTTCTTCGAAAAGAGAGGGAGTTTCCGTCGCATTTCCGGCATATTTAAGATCCCAAATCGGATCTTCAGGATTACCTGTAGCAACTTCTGCAGTGTATCCTGGAAGCCATGTACTGCCATTATCTTTTGAATGAATAATAAATCCGTCATCAATATAATTATATGAATTTTGAGTATCAATTTCGCTGAACGGAACTGCTCCTGACCAAGGTTTATCGAGCCATCCTGCGAACAAAAATCCATACCCGAAATATGAAAGGCTTAAAGTTCTATTAATATCGGATATGAATTCCATTCCCCCATCTTCAACAAGCCAACTTTTGTCATTGTCAACCGGATTTGCGATGAAAACCGCATTCTGCCAGTTTACTCCAGTGTCGGTAATTTCGCCTCTTATGTCATAGTATCCTGCTCTGAAACCTGAGTCAGTCCAGGGGAAAATACAATTCGGATATTCGGATGAAGCAGGAAAAACCATACACAGTACATGAACAATATTTTCTTCTGTTGTGACAACCGAAATGTCCCACATTATGTAGGGAATATCAATAGTTATTACCGCAGAATCGCTGAAAACAGTATTTGTACTCAGATTATAACCTATTGAGCCGGTAAATGTTAAGGTTTCTCCGATCCAGTCAAAAAGACTCGTTAAAGGAACATGCTGAAGTCCCATCAGCCCTTTAACCCAATTCGGTTTCCACGATCCCAACAGGCTGTCTCCTCCCCAGTTTGTGGTATAAGTGTAGGAAAGATTATTGTAGCTTGTCCATCCCTGTTTAGTGACAGCAACACCTATTCCTTTCCCCGTTCCGTTTCCAGAAATATCTTTTGAGTAGGCAAATTGTATTCCACTTACCATATCATAATCTGCTTCTTTGCTATCAATATAGCAATCAAGATCAAATCTGAGGTCTTTGTAATCCGTCCATTCCCAACTCTCAGGATCCCATGGAATTTTTGTTCTTCCGACAACGCATGAAACAGGACTTAAATTGACCGACAGTCCTTCTTTCCAACCCTGAGTCCAGTAATAATATTCTGAAACCGGGTCGTAAACAACATCTCCAGTGCCTTGCCATGCATTCGGAATTACTGTCAAAGAATCTTTTGATTCTACTCTTTTGGGTTCTGACCAGATTGAATCATCCCAGTTATACCAGAAAGCGTCGGAGACTGCGAACATCGGCTGAGAAACAGATCCTGCTGATGCAGTATCATAATCATTAAAGATCGCGAAACACTCCCCATTAATGAATTCGCAAACATAAGGGTATCTGCCTCCGGGTAAGGTACCTTCAGACTGATACAAAGACTGAGAGTAGATAGTCTGTGTATAACTTGATAACGGATTATAAAAGGCAGTCCATTCTCCTATCATTCCCCCGACGGTTCCTGTTCCGTAATCATCATTCAGTTGCCGGTATATGGATCCGACCATTTCCCCATTTAAAGGAGTATAGCTGT
>JAKLPX010000395.1 GCA_022013635.1 Candidatus Delongbacteria bacterium | reverse complement strand
TGTTCGATCTGAACTCATCAGCAGGATATTCTCGTAATGCTGATCAAAGGATCGATTATCAGAGTTTTTACAGCCGGAAATTCTTCGGATCATTTCTTTTTTGGAATGAATATGACACCGACAGGTTGTATTTTGAGATCGTTCCGTCGATTAATATAAAATTTACCCACCTTAAATTCGGTGTTGCTTTCCCGTTCACTTATGACGATGAAAAATGGTACATGTCCATGGAAGAAACCACTCCGGAATATCCTACAGGTACAGGAAGAACTCTCGATGTTCTGTCGAGTGTAAAATTTTATCAGTTCAGAGCTTTTATTAGTTATGCTACTTTGAACGGTATTACTTTCGACGGTTATATTGAAACAGGATTAAAAAAAGTCAGAACGACTGATTTTGAAAAAGCTGACAAGAAAAGCACAAAGCTGGATATTTCGTATGACGGAAATACAACTGAATATACAGACTATCCATTCATTTACGGTGTTAAAGCATATTTCGATGAAGATATTAGTGAAAAATCTGTACTATCTGCTGAAATTATGTTCGAGACTTTTGAGGATGATGACAACAATTATAACAATCTATTCGCTATAAATTTTGGTTATTATCACAGTCTTTTTGCTTCATTTAAGATCAGACTTGATGCAGGTATTGAATATTATACATTCGAATATGAAGGGATCGAATTCCCTGACAATGCTGACCCTGAAGACCTTGAACTTATCACAACGGACGGCGATGATTCTTTTACATTGATAAGCTTAGGTACAAGTTTAAGCTATTTTCCCGTGAATGAGCTTGAGATCTTCCTAAAAGCTGATTTCGGAACTTACCAAAACGCAGCCTATCTGCCTGATAAATTAAAACTTGGTCTGGGAGCGCAATATACTTTAGATTTTGCCAGGTAGGACATTTTCTGATCATAGCCTTAACCGGCTTTTATTCCGGCCTGATACATATTTATTAAACTATCCAGATCTGTTCCGAAATAGCTGTTCACATATTCCAGCCAGGAGTCCTCAGTAATTTTAGTTTTAGGGAAGAATAAGTTTTTGTGCTTTTGTTTTCCGTATTTATCTTCTAAAAAGAAAGCGAATGAGAGAGCAAGTGTATAAATATTGACATCTTTACCGGAGAATAGCTCTATCCATCTGGTTTTAAGATCTTTCAAATCAAATTTACCTTCAAGAATAATATTTCTGGCATAATTATCTGCATCTTCTCTGCCTTTTTCCTGACTGTTTGAAAATTTCATATCTATCAACTGTGCATATCCTTCGTCCAGAAACTTAAACGAATTCATTCCCCAGGCTGAACCGAAGGTTGACATTCTATTTATGGCATAAATATTCGAGAAATGGAATGTTTCATGTACAATTCCCGTAATTGTCTCTAATGCCGCACTTTTTGGCACTGACTTCACCTGTAAAACCGTCTCGTTCATTCTTGGATTATAAGGTCCGGGTCCGTTACTGTAAAGCAAAATTATCCGTATCTTAGGTGGTGCAAAATCTCCCCATTCGCTGACAATAAATTCTTCGGCTTTATGAGCATTTTCCAATACCGCCTGCGCTAATTCTTCAACCCGATGATCATATTTGATGGATATTAATTTGCTTTCTAGAGTTTTTTTAGAATCTTCAAACTCATGGAAATGCTGATATATGAAATAATTGGGATTGTCTTTTAATTTTTCCTGCTGTTTTTTTACATTTTCAATATCATTTAAATGAAGATAAGAAAATAATAAGTTGCCTCTGTTTTCATTCAGCTTCTCTTTAATTTCACAGTATGCTTTTAATGTCGGTTCAAACCTTCCCAGGATCTCATAGTACTTGTTTTTAATAAAAAACTCTTCCCCTTCTTTTTGCAGTAAATTGACTAAGAGTTTTTCAATTTGCCAATAATTTTTATTGAAGTCTTTGTTCAATTCCTCAATTTTATTAATAATACTGCTTAGATCTACCTGATCGTTTTCTTGAGAATAACAGTAGGAAACCAGTACAGGCAAGATACTGAAAATGATCGAGAGTTTTATTATCATAGCTGATCCATTTTGTTTGTGTTATTCTATTTTTTAGCGAAAAGGAATATGCCGACAACAAAACTGACAGCACCGGCAATGTAGAAAGTCATTACCTTATCTGTATCCGAACCTGTCACAGCCTGTGATATTTGCGAACCGAAAGAACCGGATAATTGATGACCCCATATTGCAAGACCAATCCCTGTAACCATAAGGATAATTCCGATTATTTTCATTGCACTTCCTGACCACATTGCCATATTAAATTCCTATCGTTTAATAAAATAAATTTCTTGTAGTATTACAGCTAACTGGACTGTACCTGATACTTCAACAAAACTTTGTTTCATATTTTATCCTGATTTAACAACTTCTTTTTATAATTCCCATGTAATCTTAGTTAGTCGAGAATGAATTTCTTTTAGCATTTCAATCAAATCTTTGCTATCAGGCAGTTTACCCATCACGAGTCCAATAAAAGTTTCATGATAAGGTGTTTTT
>JAKLPX010000394.1 GCA_022013635.1 Candidatus Delongbacteria bacterium | reverse complement strand
TCTTCTCGTTCAGGACGGACACGATCTTCATAAAATAAGACCGCCGGTTGATCTTCAGAGCTGGCAGAATCTTCCGATTTCTGCTGTTGCAAGTCCTAAAATTGTCAGTTTAAATACTTTATCACAAGACGAATTGCAAAATATTATTGACCACTATTCCTATAATGCATATCCTGTTATAAAGGAAGGGAAACTTGAAGGTGTTGTGAGCAGAGAAGGTATGAAAGACGCTCTTCTGAAAAAAACTGTGCCGAAAATACATCAGGTCGGAGTATGTTTCAGCGACCAGACAGTAAAAGAAGTCGGTAATAAATTCATAGAATACGACATTCACATGCTTATCGTTTTAGATAAGAATACAAATTCGATAAAAGGGATAATCACTCTCCACGATCTGATCAGGGCACAAAGCGCAGTTCAATCATAAAGAGCGGAGCTGATGTAAATGAGAAAAAGAATTTATTTACAAATCGCAAAACTTGTCACAAAGCATAACAATAAAGTGCTTTTTGCGGCTGCTGTAATTACGATAATGATGGCGGCGGCATCAACCGGACTGGGCATAAAGAACAGGCTTGCTGATATGATGCCTGCGAATGTTCCTCAGGTGGATTCCTTTAACAAAATCGTTCAGGACTTTACTTCCGATGCGATCATAATGATCTCGGTAAACAGTAAAGATAAGAATGAAAAAAGAATGATCGAAGCTGCTAAAGCAATAGCGGAAGATATGGCTGTGATCGAACATATTCAGCCTTCGGAGAATCAGAAGCTGTCATTAATTCAAAAATGGAAGATCAGTAACGGCGAATTTCCGGTCGAAGGCGTATTATTCGATACGATCAATTATGTTAAAAGAGTAGATTCAAAGCTTGATACGGACTTTTTTGAAAAACACGGCGCAATAATTCAGAAAAACAAGGATGTAAAGAGCTTCGTTAAAATGTACGAAGTGCTTGAGTTTGCCGATCTGCTCCGCAATATTAATGACAATTTTGAAGAGGAATTCGTCGGCGATTCGGAAAACCTTTCTTCACTCGACGGCGAATCAAAGGCTGTCATGGGTTTAAACAATATTTACAATTTCGTTAATGCTCTCAATTTATATATGGACAATCCAGATTCATCACAGGCAAAGAAAAGCATCAGAAAATTCATCATCGGCGACGATTATATGTTCTCCTCAGACAGAACCATGCTTTTATTAGGCGTTATGCCGTCCATCAGCACGGATGATTTCGACAATCTGCTGGTAATGAGCGAGATCGTAACTCAAAGAATGGAAAAGATAACGGCAAAATTTCCCGATCTTAAGTTCGGTCTGGCAGGAACGCCGATAATCGGATATCAGGAGCAAACAGCTATCATGAATGACTTTGGATGGTCAACATTAATAGCGCTTCTGATTGTAATGGTAATTATTATCGGGTCTTTCCAATCATGGAAAAATCCTTTCAATTCGATCGTCACGCTTGTAGTTTCCATAATCTGGGTAGCCGGATTTCTTACATGGACGCTCAAATATCTAAACACAATGTCTGCCGCGTTCGGCGTTATTCTGGTCGGTCTCGGAATTGATTTTGCCATTCATTTTCTTTCGGGTTACAAAGATGCGCTTGATCACGGGGAAGATCCCGTCAAAGCAGTAAAAACAATGTATCTTACAGTCGGTAACGGTGTCCTGACGGGTGCAATGACTACGGCAATGGTATTTTTCACTTTGATGCTCATCGGGTTCAAAGCTTTTTCCGATATGGGTTTTTCCATGGGTGTCGGTATCATTACGGCAATGTCGGCAATGTTTATAATCCTTCCGGCAATGATAATATGGGACAGCAGGGAACATCCTGTTCTTCGGAGCATCATGAGAAAGATCGGACTCGGTTTTCTGATCAAATTAAATAAAACACTTTCCGAAAAAGGTTCAGGCTTTTTTTCGGCAAAGCCTTTTTCTGCGATAGGCGGGATAATGCAATTCCGTTTCATGGAAAACATAGGAAAGTTTTCTAAATTCAACATTTATATTGTAATCGTTCTGGCTCTGAGTGTGATATTAACAGCTTTGTCAATCTACGGGGCAAATAAGCTGGAATATGAATACGACATGACCAAACTCGAACCTAAGGATATGCCTTCAATAACCGCACAGGACGAGATAATAGACAAACTGGAGATATCGCCTGATTTTGCAATGTTTTCGGTTGCCAATACAGATTCAGCCAGAGTCAAGGTAAAAGAACTTAAAAAACTTGCCGACAGAACTGAAATAATCGGAAGGATAGATGCGGTTACGGAATTTTATGAATGCGAAAGCGAACAGTTAAAAAATAAAATATTGCTAAAAAAATACAGAAGTGAACTGCTCAAACAAAAAATTCCTTCTGCAGTTGAAGGGGATAAAGTGGAAGAGATAACTTTACAACTGCAAAGACTTCATGATAATATTGCGGAAATAGGGGAGCTTTCCATAGCCGGTTCGGGTTTAAAGAACAAGATAATTTCTAAATGCGATGAGATAGTCGGAAAGAAAGACGATGAAAGTAAAATATTAAAGATCATGCAAAGAATCGAAAATTCACAGACTGCGCCTGAAGAAATCGCTGGATTCCAAAAAGCTTATATACCGGAACTGAGGAAGTTTCTTTATAATATTACCGACACTGTCGTCGTATCCTTCGATAATCTGCCTTTATCAATCAAAGAAAGATATGTGAACGAAAATAACGGTAATCTGCTCATATCTATTTATCCGAAATCAAATATTTGGGAAGAAAAAACCCTGAGACGATTTCATGAGCAGACAAGAAAGATAGACGACCGGATAACCGGAATGCCTATCTTAATGCTGATTTTCATTGATCTGATAAAGGACAAGGGAACGCTTTCGGTCATTTTGGGAACAATAGTTATCATTATTCTGCTCTTGATGGATTTCAGATCAGTTAAATACACGGTAATGGCTCTTATTCCGCTTATAGTCGGGGCAGTGTGGATGCTCGGACTTATGTATCTGCTCGGAATGAAACTGAACTTAAATAATTTCATGGCTCTGCCTATCATTATCGGAATAGGGATTGACGACGGAGTTCATATTCTGCACAGATATATGATCGAAGGAAGGAACTCTATGGACAAGGTA
This sequence comes from Candidatus Delongbacteria bacterium, assembly GCA_022013635.1. Lineage (GTDB taxonomy): Bacteria > UBA4055 > UBA4055 > UBA4055 > UBA4055 > JAKLPX01. The sequence continues at coordinate 940 of JAKLPX010000394.1, read as the reverse complement.
ACTAAATTTACAGGGAAAGCGATACTGCTGACTTCGCTCACAACAATGATCGGCTTCGGGTCTATAGGTATTGCTACGCATAGAGGGCTGGCAAGCATGGGAATTGTTCTTGTGCTGGGAGTAGGGTCGTGTTTTATAAGCTCCGCATTTTTATTGCCTACTATGGTTTCGCTGAAAGATAAAATCAGAAAAAGAGGTTAAATATGAAAAAAACAGTTTTAATATTACTCTTACTGGGTTTGACACTCAGTTTTGCATTAACCGTTGATGAAATTTTGGACAAAAGCGAAGCTAACGATAATTTTCTTACTTCAAGTTCGATAAATATCGAACAAGTCTATAATCCGGACGGAACTGTTAAAGTATCTGAAATGAAAGCATACTCGAAAAACGGGAACGAAAAGGCTTTGATGGAATATACAGAGCCAAAAAGAATTCAGGGAATGAAGATACTGATGCTGAACAACGGCGATGATATCTGGTTTTATTCAAATAGAACGAACAGAGTAAGGAAGATTGCTTCTCATCAAAAAAATCAATCCGCTAACGGTTCGGATTTTTCTTATGACGACATGTCAATGTCGGATAACAGGAAGGATTATAATTACAGCCTTACCGGAGAAGAAAAATATGAGGAAAAGGATTGCTATAAAATTGAATTCAAAGCTAAAGACGAAGGAAATACATACAGCAGGTTCTATGTATGGATTGATAAATCTAATTTTTTAGCAGTCGGTGCCGAATTTTACGATGAGAATAGAATATTATGGAAAAAACTATCCGTCAGAGATATTAAGAAATTGGGGAAATATTGGACTGCAGGCGAAGTTGAAATGAAAGATGTTTTAAAGGATTCGAGAACGGTAATTAAAACAAAAGAAATTCAATTCGATCTGGAATTATCCGACGATATTTTTACGGAAAGAGGATTAAAAAGGTA
>JAKLPX010000393.1 GCA_022013635.1 Candidatus Delongbacteria bacterium | reverse complement strand
TCGTTTATTTTTTCGCATGTCTTATCCTATCCCTATGTGGCAATTTATTATTATTATTTTGAAAAGTAAAGAAATACCTTATATATGCTTATTTGTTCTGATAGAGGTAAACACATCTAAATTAACATCGAAGATTAAATAAAAATAAAAGACTTGCATTTTTATTTAAATTGTAGTATGTTGAACGACACAGGATTTGAGGTAAGTTATGAAGCGTAAAGTCAAAGTTTTTTTATTTTTTATGTTACTACCTTTTATATTCATTTGTATCGCTCAAGAATGGACGAATGTTTCCCCATTTTCTGAAACTTCTTCAGGCATTGGAGGCAGCTTCATATCTGAAGATAAAGGATGGATATTTCAAGCAAGTAACGATAGGGGTAAAGAAATATTTTATACTGATAATGGTGGGAGAGATTGGAATAAAATATATACTGTGGCAGATACCTTAGAGTTTTTTTCTTCATTGAACATGACAGATTCTCTTCATGGTTGGGCGACAAAATACTGGATGGTACAAGAGCCACCATATACAAATTATCTATATTATCTGAAAACAAATGACGGTGGAAAAACATGGATTGATATTACTGATAACCTGCCTGAAGTTATTATAAGAGGAAAAATGTATTTTATTGACCAAAATATCGGCTTCTTCAGCGGAGGTGTAGATTCAATAAATTATAATGCAATAATCTACAAAACAGTCGATGGTGGTTCGAATTGGTATTTAGCACAGTCGCCTCTGGTTTATGATCCTTATCCTTATCTAGTTTCTTATTCAGTGAATGATTTCTTTTTTCTAGATGAAAAAAAAGGTTGGGCAGCCTGCTCAGCTCTTTTTGATAGTGGGCTTATAATTTATACTTCTGATGGTGGCGACACTTGGCAATTGGCTATCGGAACTGATCAATTGGGAGGTGATGTTTATGTTATTCATTTCTATAATTCATTTTTTGGAGGAGCTGTCGGTTACTCATGGGCTACATTTGTAGCAATAACAGAAAACAATTTTCAAACATTATCTAATTATTACGACACTTGGACTGCAAAAACTATATGTTTTCAAAACGACTCAACTATTTGGGTATCGGGCAGTCAAGGAAATGTTTATCGAAGCATTGACCGTGGTTATTCATTCAAATCAGCAAATACTCTAGATTCAAGCATTAATAAAATTCAATTTTTTGGTAATACTGGCTATTTCTTCGGTGGGGAAAATTCACTGTTTAAATATGTTGAGCCGACCGGAATTGGAAACGATGAAATGCTTATTGGATTTATGTTGTATCAAAACTACCCTAATCCGTTTAATCCAGAAACTTCGATAAAATATTCAGTAGCCACAAATAAACTAAAAATGAATTTATGTATTTTTGATTCAAAAGGTAATAAAGTAAAAGAAATATTTAGAGATAAAATTCACAAAGAAGGGAGTTATTCAGTTAGTTGGAACGGAAAAAATGATGAAGGTAAAGATGTCGGTAATGGGTTATATTTCTACAAGATGCAATTCAATAATAGCATTCTTACAAGAAAGATGCTTATGCTGAAGTAATTAGTAGTAAATTTACAGTAGAATAGAATTTAGAATGAGTTGAACACAAAGTGGAAAACAATTTAGAGGAGTAAGTCATGAAGATAAAAACCATAACTCAAATGTTTGTCCTGCTATTAAACATTTCTTTTTCTTTACTCGCTACAGAAACTTATATAGCCTCGGATTTAGGATATATCAAAATGGATACTACATTTAATATACCCAGAGTTATTACTTGTATGCAAAATGGCGAATATACTGGAACCGTCGAAGATATAGCTTCGCAATACATTACTGAGAACTCAATGTTCCTTTTTAAGGACGCAAGTGCTAAATTTGAAAAAATAAAAATTGTTAATAATCCTTCAGGTACTCATATCGGCTTTCAGCAAGTTATTAATAATGTACCTGTAATTGGTAGCGATATTGCCATAAGTTTGAATAAAAAAAATGAAATTTCGATGGTAACAAACAATTATAAGCCAAGTATAACAATCCAAACAATACCTTCAATCAGTTTGGGAGTAGCTATACAAATTGCTAGGAATAGTTTCGATAATCCTGATTTCGAAACAATGATACCGATAAAATCACAACTATCAGTGTACGTTAATGAAAGTTATATCTCATTTCTAGTATGGAAATTGAATATTTTATCTAATGAGGATGATAGCGACTGGTATATTCTTATAAATGCTCTAGATGGTAGTATTGTAAAAAAAGAAGATATTGCTAAATCTAATCATGGGCGTGTTTTTAATCCAGATCCAGGTACATATTTAGAAAATATTGAATTACTCGACAATAGAGATCTGGATTATCCAGAGCTTTCGAACGCTTACAAGACAGTAGCTTTGGAGGGATTAAATCCACCAGTAAATGGGTTGTATCGTTTAAGAGGGGAATATGCCTATTCTATAGACATTGGTTTACCGAATGACCCTGTTACTGAAGAGCCAACAACGGAATTCAATTATAATCGTAGTCAGAATGGATTTGAAGAAGTTAACTGCTATTCTCATCTTGATAACGAAATTCGTTATGTTAGGGAGTTAGGATTTAATCCTTTGTGGGACAATATTTCAGTTGGTTATAAAGATATTCTTTTTGATGCTAGAGGCACAAGAACACGGAATGCTGCATATTTCTGTACAAATGATCATATAAGATTTGGAGTACCTGTTGATAATGTTGACGCAGGTGAAGATCAAAGTGTAATTGTACATGAATTGGGCCATGCTCTCCATGATGCATTGATTATTGACGATATTAGTTCAGGTGGACCTGACCTAAGAGGAATAAGCGAAGGTATTTCTGATTACTTCGGTATAGATTACAGAAGGCAAATTGAAAGAGAATTAGGATTACCTTACTTTTTTCCCAATGCTCGAACTAACTGGTTTTGGCCTGTCACAAATTTAGGTCCTACTATTAGATCTGAATACGAAGCTAATTTCTCAACTTGGGACTTACCAGGTTTTATTGATGAAGAATATTTATACACTGACCCATACATAAGAATGAGAACATGGGCATCGTCTTTAATGGATCTTGAATATGTATCAGCTACTGAACCTTCTCAAGGGTACAGGCTTGGAAGGGATATCGTTACAACTTTGCAACTTGCATCTTTAAGTTATATTACCTCTTATAATGATAGGTACGACAATGTTTTGGCAATGTATCAAGCAGATATTGATATTTATGATGGAATGCATTTAAAAGACTTAATTGAGGTATACTCTAACAGACTTTTATTTTATGACCAGGTTATTAGTAACAATGTAGTTACAAATACAACTTGGGATGGTTATAAGCTTGTAAATTCAGATATTTCTGTTGAAAATGGAGCTACTCTCACAATTGCACCAAATACATATTTCATACTATATGGCAATTTGGCAATCAGTACAAATTCGAAAATTATTATAGATCCGAGTGTAAGAATTATTGCAGGACCAGGCGCAAAAATTACAATACAAAATGGTGTTACTCTCAATCTAAACGGGGTAACGATTAAAGGTGATGATTGGGCAGGTATAGTAGCAGAACCGGGCAGCACGATCAATGTGTTGAATTCTCATTTTAAGGGAGCTCAGATGGCAATAAGCGGTACACCTATGATCTGTAATATATCTAATTCCATTTTCGAGAATTGTATAAACGGTGTCAGTTTTATCGCTAGTAAAGGTTTAAAAATTATTGGTAATTCCTTTTCAGGTTTAGCAGAAGGCTCTGCAGTTACGGTAATCCAGTCCAGCGGTAATATCAGTCAGAATAATATTGTGAATTATAGTAAGG
>JAKLPX010000392.1 GCA_022013635.1 Candidatus Delongbacteria bacterium | reverse complement strand
TTTAGCGGTTTAAGCATATCAAGTATTTTTGCGAATTGTTTCTTGGACATTATGACCCCCTTTTTTGAATTAACGATTGTAATGTAATAAGGTAAGGGGGTAGTATAATTACCCTGTAAAATATTTCTTTTACTTTCTTTTGCCTGTCCAAAATGAAAGTAACAAAGAAAAAGACATCATAAAATTTCCAGTTCAGAGCTACCGGTCTTATGGATATGCAGAAATTAAGGTTTGATTAAGCCCATAAAGATTTTAACATTTATTTATAATTCCGCTATTTTCTGAACTGAATTTTATGAGGATATAAAACAAAAGAAAAAACGAGTCCTGATATTCATATTATAAGCGAACCCGTTACGATCTTTATTTGCCGGTACGATAATGTTATAAAGTAGTGATTGAATTAATGTTGAGGGTGAGCTTTTAGATGAATTCAGGACTTGTTACGAATATTTTTTGACGGTGTCCTTAAGTTTTTTCAGCCACATATTTCGCATGGCGGGAGGGGAGATGATCTCGGCGTCGGGGGAGAAACGGAGAACTCTTCCGACAAGTTCTTCATACTTTGCTACGGGAAGAGTGAACTGAAGGTAATGATTGTTTTTATCATTAATATGCTCCGTGATCTGCTCCCTGTGCCATTTCTGATCAATGACATGATGAAGGGTCGGCTCGTAGAACCTGATAACCGCCGTTTCGATCTTTTTTCCACGGGCTATACCGAAGCCCTGGTCAAGCCTGTCATAGATAAAACCCGCATCGTAACGGTCTTTATTGAATTTTGAGCTTTCATTCATAGACATATCTTTGATACGGGACAGCGTGAACATCCGCGGTTCGTTCCTTAGCCTGCAGTGTGCGAAAAGTGTCCATTTACCCTGATAATTTAAGATATGAAGAGGCTCGACCGACCTGTTTGAAAGAACTCCCTTTGCGTCAAGATATTCAATATCCAAAGGAAATCTTCTAAGCATAGCCTTTATGATCGTTTCGAACTTGGCGAGGTCGGGGTATTCAAATTCCGAGATCTCATAGCTGATCTTACCGGCGAGTTTTAAATATTCAGGATCAACTTCATCCTTTATTTTTTCAAGAATACCTGAGGAATCGAAAGGTATAAAATTCTTATTTGATAATAATTGTTTAATAAGCACGAACAGAAGAAACATTTTTTCGTTACCGAAACTGAAAAGGTCAAAATCCTCTTTATAATAATATCCGTTCTTTTTTCTTGAATAAGTGATCGGCGAACCGACTTCGTACTTCATATAGCGAAAATCATTCTTTACTGAACCGATCTTTACCTGAAACTCGTCAATCACCTGCTGTTTAGTCACATAACCGAGTTCCTTGATCATCCGGTCAATATAAATGAGCCTGTGAAACTGTGACATACTCTTCCTTAATACTGTATGAATCTGTAAGAGTAAAGCTCGATATCCGAGAAGAAGAACCTGACTTCCTTGTTCGCATTTTCTATTGAATCGGAAGCGTGGACGGCATTCTTTCCAACAGTTGTTCCGCACACTCTTCTGATGGTTCCTTCCGCGGCTTTTGACGGATCTGTTGCACCGATGAGTTTTCTTAATTCGGCAACGCAGTCATTTTTTTCTACACAGATTGCGGCAACCGTACCGGAGCTCATGTATTTTATGAGCCTTTCAAAAAATTCCTTGCCTTCATGGACAAAATAAAATTTTCTTGCAAGTTCAAGAGTTAATTTTATTGATTTCATACCTATAATATGAAAATTGTTATTTTCAAGCATGCTGATGATGGTTCCCATTCTCTTTGTTGCAAAGGCATGTGGTTTTACCATAATAAGACTTACTTCGAGCATAAACTACCTCCGCAACTAAGCTTGATCTTCATTATTGAGCATTTTAGCATCTTCAAGGGTTAATCTGACTACCTTTTCTTTGCAAGCGAAAGCTTTTTTACCTAACTCAATACCTAATTTTACGGCTTTAAGGTTATTGATCTCAGTTCCTTTGGGTGCATTATCAAGTACAGCTTTCTGAATATTGCTCTCCTTAATGATCTTTGTAAGACCGGTAAACATTCCTACGGCAATAACTGCTGCATATAATGTTTTACCCATTTCCTGTTTTGCTATATCTATCAGATCCACTAAAACAAGTTTTTGAGGGATATTATCGGGAATATTAGGCGTAAGATTAGGGTCAACAACAACAATAGCATCGTCTTTGAGCTCTTTGAAATAAATATTAAATGATTTCTGATGTAAACAAAGGAAGAAATCCAGCCACTCCGATCTTGGGTATTCGATGTGATATTTATCAATAACGACATCAACCTTTGTTGCACCGCCTCTTACCTGAGCCGTATAAGTAGGCGTTTCGATAGCTTTACAATCTTCAAAGCTGACCATACCGTACGCAAGTATCTTGCCTGCAAGGATAACTCCCTGTCCGCCTACTCCCGCAAATCGTGCTTCATAATGATCACATTTCATTCTTATCTCCGTCGTTTGAAATTATTTTTTTTGAGCCTTCTCAATTATTTTTTTATAAGCATCGGTATATTCATGGATAGGATGATTATAGTTTTCCCACCTTGTCCGTTCCTGTTCATCAGTTATGAATTCGCCGGTAATGATCACATCGTTAAGTTCATCGGCTTTCATTTCTCTTGCTTTTTCCAGAGGTATCTCTCTGTCTGCGATCCATTTTCTCGATGATATAGGGTCGCCCATCTTGTTTTTTCTGCCGAACTGGGTATGACAGTTTGCTGTAGCTACTATGACGGAGAAACCTTTATTTTCAAGACCTTTTGTTATATATTTCTCAAGCACTTTGCCTTTATTAACAGTGGCTCTTGCCACATAAGACGCTCCAGCCGCTTTTGCCAGCATGCAAATATCGAAAGTCGGATCAATATTTCCATATACTGTAGTACTGGTCTTATAGCCTATCGGAGTGGTCGGAGAATGCTGTCCGCCGGTCATTCCGTAAGTATTATTGTTAACTACGACAAGAGTCATGTCAATATTTCTTCTGCATGCGTGGATGAAATGGTTTCCGCCGATAGCGGTAGCGTCTCCGTCGCCTGAAAAAACGACTACATGTTTATCGGGTTTTGCCATTTTTATTCCGGTTGCAAAAGTGAGCGCTCTTCCGTGTGTAGTGTGCAGAGTATTGCAGTCAATATATCCGGGCGCCCTGCTTGTGCAGCCGATTCCTGAAACAAATGCTATATCATTCTTTTCCCAGCCGACATTTTCAAGACTTCTGAGCATAGCTTTAAGCACCACTCCTATACCGCAGCCCGGACACCACAGATGGGGGATTTTGTCCATTCTTAAATATTTTTCATATTCAAAAGCCATTATATTGCCTCCTTTATTACATTGAGTATGTATGAAGGATGGATTGGAACGCCTCCCACATGATTTATCCTCAATATCTTCGTTCTGTCGGCAGCATATCTTTCGATAACATCGCTTAACTGCCCCATATTCATTTCGGGAATGATTATTGCCTTAGCTTTGCTGCAATGTTTTAAAATTTCAGCCTCAGGTAAAGGCCATATTACTCTGAATCTCATCATTCCGACTTTTATACCGAGTTTTCTAGCATTATCAACAGCAACTCTTGCGCCTCTTGCAGTTGAACCGTAGGCAAATATTATTATTTCGGCATCTTTCATCTGATAATATTCGTAATCAATAATATTATTTATGTTGCTTTTAACTTTTCTTATTTGTCTTTCCTGATCTGCCTGAACCAGTTCCGGATCGGTTGTCGGAAAACCTGTTTTATCATGACTTAAACCTGTAACATGGTATCTGTATCCTTCGAAAAAATTCGCCATGGGAGGAACATCGCCGTAAGCTGTGTCGTAAGGAAAATATTTTTCAGGCGGAACTGAAGGTTTTCTTCTGTTTTTTATAACCAGCATTTCTTTATCTGGTAAATCTATTGCGGTACTTAAATGAGCTATTACTTCATCAAGCAGAAGCATTACAGGCATTCTGTAAATTTCCGAAAAATTAAACGCTTTAATCGTCAGCTCGTAAACTTCTTCCAAATAAGCAGGTGTCAACGCAATAACGGGATGATCTCCGTGAGTTCCCCATTTAGCCTGCATGATATCAGCCTGAGCCAAAGCCGTCGGCAATCCGGTAGAAGGTCCGCCGCGCATTACATTACATATTACGCACGGTACTTCAGCCATGTAAGCATAACCGATGTTCTCTTGCTTTAGAGAGAATCCGGGTCCGCTGGTTGCCGTTAATGATTTTACGCCTGCCAGCGAAGCTCCGATTATGGAACCCATCGCGGCGATTTCGTCTTCCATCTGAATATATGTGCCGCCGACCTTAGGAAGCTCATGAGACATATATTCCGCAATTTCAGAAGACGGAGTTATAGGATAACCTCCGAAAAACCTGCAGCCGGCGTCTATAGCCGCTTTCGCCACAAGTTCCGCCCCGGAGTAGAATCGTACTGATTTCTTCAAGGTTATACCTCTTCAATTTTTTTAATAGATTTTAATGCAGAAATCCGGACAATGTACCTCGCAGAGCATACATTTTATACAATTTGTCGCGTCAATTACCCGTACGACTTGTCCGTTCCACTTGTCTTTAGCTTCAATAATTTCCCAAACTTTCTTTGGGCATATATCTGCGCAGATACCGCAGCCTTTGCATCCGTCTCTCCAGTATCCGATGGTCACGGTATCTTCTTTTTTTCCGATTTTAATCTCGGCTTCCCATCTTTCGTAGTTTTCAGGGATATTGATTTTGTTACTCATTGTAGTTTCCGTCCTGAGTTATTTTATATTAATCTCTTACTATGCTTGTTCCGTCTTTTCCTTCGATGGCATCCATCAGCTTATCTATCGCGGTTATTATAACTCTTTTTCCGCCGTTTCTTAAAAACATGACCGCCGATTTCATCTTAGGCCCCATGCTTCCGTAAGGAAAATGACCTTCGTTTAAATATTTATCGGTTTCAGACATCGTTATTTTATCAAGATCTATCTGATTAGGGGTTTTAAAATTTAATGACACTTTACTGACGGCTGTCATAATATACAATTCGTCCGCTCCGATAAGATTTCCAAGCAGCGCGCTCGCCATGTCTTTATCAATTACGGCATCAATACCTTCAAAATGCTTTTTTTCGTTAAGACAGACCGGAATTCCTCCGCCGCCTGCCGCAATTACAATATTATTCATATCAAGGAGCTGTTTAATGATGTTCTTATTAACAATATCTATCGGTTTAGGCGATCCGACGACCCTTCTCCAGCCTCTGTCAGCGTCTTTTTTTACGATCCACCCCCTTGTTACGGCTAATTCTTTAGCTTCCTCTTCGGTATAAAAACTTCCGATATATTTCGTCGGATTCAATAACGCGGGATCATTTTTATCCACTACAACCTGAGTTAAAATGGTCGCAACCGGTATTTTTATTCCTTTATCAAAGAGTTTATTCTGCAAAGACTGTTCTATCATATAGCCCATACTTCCTTCCGTATCGGCAACGAGAATTCCAAGAGGAACATCGGGAAGGATGCTTCTTGTCTCTTCTACTCTTCTTAATGCTATTCCGACCTGAGGTCCGTTTCCGTGAGTAATTGCTACCGAATAGCCATTTTCAACCAATGGAATTAAAGATTCAATGCTCGTTCTTGTGTTTTTGAACTGAGATCCTATCCAGTTTGTTTGATCGGTTGGCGTCAATGAATTTCCGCCGATTGCAATTACCACTCTTTTGTTATACATTTACTTTTCCTGCATTTAAACAATTTATTTATTTCAATTTACCGC
>JAKLPX010000391.1 GCA_022013635.1 Candidatus Delongbacteria bacterium | reverse complement strand
CTATATCCTGTTTCTGCAATCGAACTTAACGATAACTCTGGTGGTATGACGGTTTATCAGAGGCTTGAAGAAATGCTGATTTACGGAACTTATCCCGAAATTCTCAACGCTCCCAATAACGATGAAAAAAAACAGTTGCTGACCGAACTTAGAGACTCATATTTATATAAGGATATTATCCAGCTTGAAAATATTAAAAATTCATCAAAGATCATGGATCTGCTTGTACTATTATCGTTCCAGATAGGCAGGGAAGTATCTTTGAATGAACTCAGCAATTCACTTAATTTGGCGAAACAAACCGTAGAGAAATATCTTGATCTTTTGGAAAAGACATTTGTAATTAAAAGGGTCAGAGGTTTTTCAAGGAATCTGCGAAAGGAAGTCTCCAAAACGGCAAGATATTATTTTCTGGACAACGGGGTTCTGAACTCTATCGGCAATACTTTTAATCCCATAAAACTGAGAAACGACATCGGGGCACTTTGGGAAAATTATCTGTTTTCCGAAAGACTAAAAAAGCAGGAATATCATAAAATCTACAGTAATAATTATTTTTGGCGTACCTACGATATGCAGGAAATTGATTTTGTAGAGGAAAGGGACGGCAGATTATACGGTTATGAATTCAAATGGAGTCCTAAAAATATTAAAGCTCCTAAAGCATGGAAAGAAAACTATCCTGAATCTGAATTTATGCAAATAAACAGAGATAATTTTATGGATTTTGTGATGTAGTTATTCATCTCCAAATCCCCTCACAAACTCGACCTGCTGATTGATCTCTATTGTACCGGGTCGGACAGTTCTGACGATAGTGATAGCTTCATCAGCCTTCATTCCGTACCTGACCAGGGCACACGCCGCGATCGTACCTGATCTTCCAAGTCCGCCCATGCAGTGAATGAGTATATTTCTTCCCGACATGACATCGTTGAATATCATTTCGGACAGTTCTTTTGCCTGCTCGACAGTAGGAATTCGGAAATCCCCTATCGGGGAATGGACAAGTTCGATACCGAGCTCATTTAAAGAAGCTTCCCTATCTTTGACGGTCTCGCCGTTCCCGAGATAAGCGAGCTCGTCTTCCTCCTGAAGACAGTATATCTTTGATATATTCTGATCTTTAATATATCTGAAATCATCAAATCTGTTGGATCCGTAACCGGGTGCTCTTCCAATACCGATCTTCCCTTTTACATTAATATATGTGCTGTCTATCCAGTTGATTACATAATCCATAAAGTCTCCGGCTCGGTTGATAAATCCTCTTAAAAGATAATAAACTATACCGTTTTTTCCAAATATTTTTATTGATACTTGCACTAACTATATTATATATTATCCGTAAAATAAAGGAAGTAAATTTATGTGCCTTATAAAACAAATTACAGCCCTGATAATAATAATGATGATCGCCGGATGCAGCACTTCTGCTATAAAATCAGAAAATGATTCTGAATTTACGAATGGAAACAATGACAGCACTTATGTGTTTACAGAACTGGATTCGCTTTATTCTCTCGTGGACAGTCTTATTGAAAATCAGAACTTCTTATTGTATAAAATTGATTCGCTCGAGACAGAACTAAGCTATTATGACTCTCTGCCTTTTATAGATAATAGTTTTGAAATACCGAGAATGTATAATTTTGCAGGCTATGAAGTAAATTTAAACAATGAACGCGTTTTTGAAAAATTTGAAAAGATATTTAAGAACGAAGTAAGAGCCGCACACAGATATATTCCGTTAAGCGGAGAGTATTTTCCGTATTTTGAGAAAGTTTTAAAGGAATACGGAATTCCGGAAGATCTTAAATACCTGTCAATAGCGGAAAGCATGCTAAAACCGAATGCGACTTCTTCGGCAAAGGCAGCAGGAATATGGCAATTTATGCCGAAAACAGGAAAAGATTACGGTTTGATCATAAACGACTACATTGATGAAAGAAGAGATGTGTTCAAATCGACCGAAGCGGCGGCAAGATTATTAAGAGATAATCACAATGCTTTGTTAAATGCAGGCATAGACGACTGGCTTTTGGCCATGTGCGCTTATAATGCTGGAATAGGAAATGTGATGAAAGATGTGAAGGGACAGGGCGCGAATTGCTTTTTCAATATGATCATGAGAGTTGAAGAGACCGATTATTATGTTTATAGATCAATTGCGATAAAAATGATATTTCAATATCAGAAGGAAATATTCGGTAATGAATTTGAACTTAAAAAACCGCTTGAAGAATCATATAAGCAGGTATCACTGACCTCTAAAGGTTTTCATGAGATCAAGGACTGGGCAAAGTCTCAGGGAACCACAGTCGCTGAAGTATATGAAATAAATCCCTGGATCAAAATAAGCAAGCATAAAAGAGCAAAATACACTCCTCTGAACAAAGTGATCCTTCCTCCGGGCACTTTCAATGTTTTGGTTCCGATAAACAGTATTCCGGATGAGGGTCTTATGGCAAAAGTTAATGAATCTCTTTTAAAAGTTACTTCTTCCCCGCTTGATTATTATATTGTAAAAAGGGGAGACAATCTTGGAAGGATCGCAAAAAAACACGGAATGTCTGTAGCGCAGTTAAAAGCAATGAACAACTTGAAGAGCGATAAGATAAAAGAGCGTCAAAAGCTTAGAGTATCAAAAAATTTCTCATCTGAAACAGTAGCAGAAATTCAACAGGGAAGCGGTAGTGAGTATTATACAGTTAAACAAGGTGATACTTTATCTCAAATTGCACTTATGCACAATGTATCTGTTGATATGATCAAGTCTGCAAATAATTTAAAGAGCGACGATATTCAGTTTAATCAAAAGCTGCTCGTAAAGGTCAATAATTTTACTTATACTGTTAAAAAAGGCGACAATCTGAGCACAATAGCAAATAAATTCAGTACAACAGCCCAAAAGATCAAAGACGCCAATAATCTCAAATCAGATAGACTCTCCATCGGTCAGAAACTGGATATCTTGAGGTAGGTAAAGGTTTGTTAATATTTGACATTCTTATTATTTACCATATAGGTTATTTTTGATTGACAATAACCACTAATTATGTTATATTGTTGCATGCAACTCAATTAAGGAGGTTGATTTCTGGAATGGTATTTTAAAAATAAAAAGCTGGAGGAATTGTACCTTAATGGCAAAAGTAATAAGTACAAATTCGATAAAAATATTATCAAAAAGTTCTTTATGGCTGTTAGAAAGATTGATGTCGCGAAAAGTATATATGACTTACGAACGCCGGCAAATAAATTCAAAAACCTTGAAGGATTCGAAAGCATGTATTCTATAAGAATAAATGATACTTACAGGCTTGAATTTGAGATTGTATGGGATGAAAAAGAAAAGGGCATAGTTGAGATAATAGGCATTGAAGAATTATCAAAACACTACGAATGAATGACTCGAAAAGGGGGGCAGAATGAGCGCAGGCAAAGGGAAATTAAAACCTTTTATAAACATACCGGTAGGTGAATTTATAAAAGATGAGCTGGAATTTAGAGGATGGAATCAGGAAGATCTGGCTAATATAATGGATACTTCATTAAAGACAGTAAATCAGATAATTAAAGGTAAGCAGGGAATAACTGTGCAGACCGCAATAAAATTAGGAACAATATTCGGGCAGTCTCCCGAGTATTGGTTGAATCTGTATAATACTTACTGTATAATTGAATCGGAAAAAGTACCTGAAGAAAAAAGTAAAACAAGCGAATTAAGGAGATTATACGAAAAATATCCAATTTCTGAATTGAAGAAGAAATACTGGATACCCAAAACTAATGATGTTACAATTTTACAAAACTATATCGACAAGTACCAATTGGATAAAGAACCTTTAAAAATAGCTACCAGAACCGGAAATCTTGAAAACAGCGATCAAATGCTAAGGAACGCTTGGGTAAATATCGCTGAGTATTGTGCAGGTCTCTTTGAATATAAACCTTATAATAAAACCAAGCTTTTAGATCTCGCATACAAACTCTCGGATTATACACTAAAGCTAAATGGTATTGAAGAAGTAATTCAAGATTTAAACGATTGCGGTGTCGGTTTCTTCACACTTACTCATTTGCCAAAAACTTATCTTGACGGCGCAGTATTTTCATACAAAAACAATCCAATAATTGTTTACACTCACCGTTACGACAGAACAGATAATTTCTGGTTCACACTTGCGCACGAAATAGCTCATATCCTTTTACATTATAACGATTCAAACCTATGCATTTTGGATAATTTAGATATTAGATCAGAAGATGCGATTGAAATGCAGGCGGATGATTTAGCTAAAGAATTTTTAAAAAACGATGAAGTCATAAACTGCCTTGATAAACTCTGGTATAAAAATGATCTGGACATCGAAACAAAAGTAAAAATGTGCTCAAAAGAAACCGGAATTTGCCAATCCCTCGTTGCCGGAATGTTCCAATTTGAATTTAAATCTTACTATAGAAATAAAACATTGAATAACATGAAAAAGAAAATCACGGATATGCTGCCGGAAAGGTATGATTTGGATAGGATTTTGGTAAATGAAGCAATAGTAACTTCTACATAATTTTACTCAGCGATAATCAATACTTCTTTTGATGTATCATTACTCAACGCATATTTGTAATCAATTTTCTTGTGGCCTTGTTTAATATGCTTCCTGTAGGAATCCTCGACGGGGGTAGGTTTTTTTACTTGACAAT
>JAKLPX010000390.1 GCA_022013635.1 Candidatus Delongbacteria bacterium | reverse complement strand
TAGTTCAATTGGATAGAATACAGGACTCCGGATCCTGCGGTTACCGGTTCAAATCCGGTCAGATGCACTAAAATAAACAATGAGGTTATAATGGTTGAAGCGATACAAGCAATAATTTTAGGATTATTTCAGGGGCTGACAGAATTTTTACCTGTATCATCGTCAGGACATTTAGCTATACTTCATAAAGTTTTATGTTTTGAAACCGAATCAAATCTTTTCTTTGATGTAATTCTTCACCTCGGAACTTTGATCGCAGTAGTATTATTTTATAGAAATTCGATCATTGATATAATCAAAGGCGGAATGTTCGGTATAAAAAGTATTCTGTCAAAAAAAGGAATTAAAGAGTCGTTTTTTTCAAGCGCTGATTCGAAATTATTCTCTCTGATAATAATCGGAAGCATCCCTACTGCAATTATAGGTCTAACTTTCAAGGATTTTTTTGAAGGATTGGCGGATAATCTTTTATATGTCGGGCTGGCTTTATTGACGACAGCGGTGCTGCTTGTGCTGTTTGAACTTAAGAAAAAATCATTTAAAAAAATAAACGAAATGTCAGCCGCCGACTCTATAATAATCGGGATCGTTCAGGGTATAGCAATAATTCCCGGTATATCAAGATCAGGTTCAACTATTTCAACAGCTAAACTATTAGGAATTGATAAAGAAACAGCGGCACAATTTTCGTTTTTGTTATCTCTTCCGGCAATATCCGGTGCATTTCTGCTCAGCATGAAAGACGCAATCAAGGAAGGATTTGTCTATGAACATTATATTTTACTGGGCTTTATAACAGCAGTAATCACGGGATATTTCAGCTTAAAGCTTCTGATATGGATGATTAAAAAATCCAATATGTATTTTTTTGCTATCTATTGCCTGATTTTGGCAGTATTTGCGATGTCGTATTAAATTAAATATTTTTAACGGATCTTCCAGAAATTAGGAGTTTTTGATTTTTATACTTTACTTTTCTTCCACTCTTCATATTTCTCAAGATCAATACCGATCTGCTTGATGACCAGCCCTATTACCGCAATATCGTCAAGATATCCGAATACCGGTATCATGTCGGGTATAAGATCTATCGGCATCAGAAAATATAGAATGGCTCCAACGGTCAATACGATGGATTTTGTGGGTATTTCTTTGTAATTGCCTTTGGTATAGTCTATGACCAGCGAGAACATTAATTGAAGCTGGTGCCATACTCTTTCGAGAGAACCTCTTACGGAATCAGCCTTTTTCATTGCATCGCCGATCGTAGATTCTGTTTTCTCTTTGTCTTTTAATAATATTTCCGCTTCAAGCGCGGATTTCTCCAGTTCTTTTCCAGCTTCTTTCGGATCTACTTTCGGTATGTTTTCTGTCATTACCAGCTCCTATTGTTTTTTATTTTTAACTTACATGAAATATATATGTTCAGGGGGGTATTATAATTACCTTGTGAAAGAAAAATATTCTGTCATTTCAATTGAAAAAGTAAATAAAATATCGTACATTCCATGGATGGAAAATATCATACAGCTAGGTTATGAACCGAACAGGATTGACCTGCTTGTAACGGTTGAGGGATTGGATTTCCAAGAAGCGTATATAAATAAGATAATCTTTGAAATAGACGGTATCAAACTGAATTTTTTATCTATTGACGATCTGATAATTGCCAAAAAAACTTCCGGGAGACCTCAAGATCTTGCCGATGCAGATTATCTGACTAAGCTCAAGGAAAAAGCAAAAAAGAAATAAATATCGTAGAGGTCATTTTGAAAGAACAAACTCTTTAATAGTTGCAATCGCATTCTTATCATGTTCATTCAAAGTCATACGAAAACTCCGTCCGAGAGTGCTTTTTGAAAGATCGGCTGTTTACCTCTGATGCTGTTGAATTCTGATTTAGCGAGAAAATGGATATCAATAACAATATTGTACTCTAATTGAACATCATACAATAAGTCGAAAATATAATCCTGCTTCTGCCAATCGTAAAGTTGCGTTGTGACCAAAAGAATATCGTAATCGGATTGTTCATTAAAGTTTTTTCCGTATGCTCGGGAACCGAAAAGAATAATGTTTTCTACCATTCCTGTAGGGATCAGAATATCTTTAATTCTATTAAATATGTCAGTATCGTTACTGTTAAGCATAGTAAGTCCAACCAGCGTTAATTCAATGTAAAATAAGAAAATAAAGGCTTTAAATCAACTTTTCTTTTTCAATTTCTCTTTCGTGAATAGATCCGCCGTATATTTTTCGTAAAGCTCGAATAAAAATTCCATACGATTTGCTTCACTTACGAACGGTTGTGACCGATATGCAAGATCAACTGTTCTGTCTAATTCGTTATGAGCTTTTACAAGTTCTGGCGGCATCGAAAGCGGATCATAAAGCACAGCGAGTGAACTGTTTGGGAATAGACCTCTGGTATCTAAAACCTTCTGTGCAGCTTTTTCGATATTTATTTCTTGAACTCTTGTTGCATTTTCAGGCCATGGGAAGTTGTTATAAACGAGTTTATTTGAATATCTCAAACCACTACCCAGCATTCCGCAAACATTCCTTGTCCAAGTATTGTGCATTATTGATGTCAAGACTCCGAAATGATAAATTTTTGCATCGGGTATAATAAGTACTAAATTACTGGCTATTAGTTTCGCTGGTTTAAATCCGATAGGAATGTACCTTCTTGAATCCGTAGAAAGATTTGGAATTATGATATAATCTGAATCAGGTTGCCTTATTTCTCCGAATAAAGTAGGATAAAGGGCTAGTTTTCTTGTCGTTTCTCTCTTACTTTTCAAACGATAATCTCTTAAATTTTCAATTCTCTTCATGAGTAAAGGGCATTTCTTTAGTTCTGAAGGATCTGAATTTTTTAGCCAAAAACAATGCCTTTTGATGTTGAAAAGAAATTCTTCTCCTCCGCTGAAAGGTCTGATATATTTAATTCCTTGTGGCTCTTTTATTTCATAATCTAATTTTTCGTCTTCCGACATAAGTAAAAAACCACCGTCATTAGGCATACTTCCAAAAACTATATTAGGAACTTTACAGATTGGTGTATTGCGGGAAAGTATTATCGAATCTGATCCTTCTATTAGATAAGGATTTATGTTTTTTACTCTTCTTTGATGCGGTTCTGAAACAATACTCTCATACTCGAAGATTGATTTGTCTTTTACATCAAAATTTGAAAAACCTATAATAACAACATGCACTGCTGCCTTTCCTTTAGCTTCATTACTCCATTTGAAAGTTCTATGAGCGAAATGGATTTTTATATTGTAATTATTGAATAATTCGTTCCATAATATCCCAACCTGCTCACCCTGCGATATTGAATTTGTGGAGACGAAAGCCACTCTTGTATTTGTCTTCTGAATGTATTTGGATGCTTTTATATACCATGCTGTTACATAATCAAGTACACCTGCACCTTTCACACCTGCCCAGATCATTGCCATATCTTCTTTTTGATCTTTATTTTGATACTGTTTCCCAATAAACGGCGGATTGCCCAAAATGTAATCAAACCTGACCTGTGATTCAGCTTCCGGTTTCTTTCCTTTATAGATATTCAAAGAATTGGTTTCGACATTTACCGTACCGTATTCAGCCGCCGGCTTTTCGCTGACCAAATATATGTTTGCGTGTTTTGCCACTATATCAACGGTGTTCACCGGATTAAGAAGGCTTTGCCAGTCAATTCTAAGAGCGTTACCGTTTACAATTATTGCGGATTTCTTTAACGGAAGTCGGATAAAATACTGTCCGAACTCGTTGCTTATCTGCATGTTCATCTGGTGGTCTATCAGCCACATTGCTACTTCGGCGATCCGTACGGGGAATTCTTCGAGTTCAATTCCGTAGAATTGATCTACATCAAGCCAGATTATATCTCTTACATCAAGTATCAATTGATCTGTTTTGTATAATGTTCTTAAAATTTCAAGTTCAAGCAAACGCAGTTCCCGATATGTTATGACAAGGAAGTTACCGCAACCGCAGGCAGGGTCGAGGAATTTGAGTGTACTTAACTTTTTATGAAATTCTGAAAGTTTATTTTTGTTGTTTTTTACAGATTCGAATTCCGCCCAAAGTTCGTCAAGAAAAAGAGGTTTTATAAGTTTTAATATATTTGTTTCGCTGGTGTAATGCGCCCCTAGATTTCTCCGTTCGGTCGGATTCATTACGCTTTGGAACATTGATCCAAAAATTGCGGGCGAGATCTTGCTCCAGTCAATCTGGCTGCATTCCAATAGTGCTTTTCTCATTTTTGAGTCAAAGCTTGCTGTAGGAAGGATCTCTTCAAATAATTTTCCGTTGACATAAGGAAAGTCTGCAAGCTGTTCATCAAGATTTTTAAACCGTTTGTCATTAGGCGTATTGAGCACCTGAAAAAGTTCCTGAAGTTTTGCCGCAAGATCGCTTCCGTCAATATTTGTTCGTTGAGTAATATAGTCCTGAAATTGCTCTTTATTGAAAATCGTAGTGTCTTCCGCGAACAGACAAAAGAGAATACGCACAAGATACACTTCCAGCGGGTGACCTGTATATCCGATCTCCTTCAACCTGTCATGAAGTTTCCCCATCAATTCGGCAGCTTTAATATTGGCCGGATCCTGTTCCTTGTAGATCTTTTTCTGATAACCCAGCAAATACCCGAAATGCTGAACATTGTTAACCAGATCAGGCAATTTAAACTCAATCAGCTTATCTTCCTCAAGGTCAAAAAGCCTGAAATTCTCAAAGTCGGAGACAAGAATATATTTCGGTAATTCTTCCTGTCTGATAGCTTTCAAATATTCCCGAGCCTGATCATAAGCTTTGTCAAGGTTTTTACCTTTACTTTTCATCTCGATCAAAATAGTCTGAGGCCAAAAAAGATCAATATAACCTTCATGGTCATCAAGTTTCTTGACCCTGTGCTCAAAATTAGAAACTTTACGCTGACTTATCCCGAATACATTGAAGAATTCATAAAGAAAAGTTTTAGCTTCC
Source organism: Candidatus Delongbacteria bacterium (assembly GCA_022013635.1). Lineage (GTDB taxonomy): Bacteria > UBA4055 > UBA4055 > UBA4055 > UBA4055 > JAKLPX01. The sequence goes on along the minus strand of JAKLPX010000390.1, from coordinate 5 downwards.
GCATC
>JAKLPX010000389.1 GCA_022013635.1 Candidatus Delongbacteria bacterium | reverse complement strand
TCATTATTTTTGATATTGCGCTGAGAGATGCCCGTTTCAGTGCCATTAAATCCACCATAAAGACCATTGGATATAGCAAAATGCTTTTGTCTATCTCCACTTCCAACATTCGGCCATGAATTAGGTTTATAAGTACCTTTGGCAACCCATACTTCGTCACCTAATTGAGAATTACTTATTGCAGTTTGCAGTGAATCTCCCGGTAATGCATTTTCCCAAGATGTTCCGTTCATAGTGCCGTTTCCGGATTCAGTGACATAAACTATTGTTGAATACAATAAGTTAATGAGAAGAATGATTGAAAGGAATGTGTTTTTTATTAGCTTCATCTTTACCCCTGTGAGTTTGCTGTTTATTCAATATACTGAATTATCATATTCAATACAAGAAAATATTACAAAAGACGGCGGTGATATGCCGTCTTTTGTATTTGTAGTGAAGATTATTTTGTGAGAACCATCTTTTTCGTCAGTGTTTGATTATCTGTTTCAAGCATATAGTAAAAGATGCCTGAATTAAGCTTTGATCCGTCAAAATCAACGGTGTGTACACCTGACTGTCTTGTTCCGTTCGCAAGTTCAGCAACTTTCTGACCGCTGATGTTGTAAACGCTCAACTTGACATCACTTGTATTTTTTAGTGCAAACTTGATTTGCGTTACAGGGTTAAACGGATTTGGATAGTTCTGATAAAGTTTGCATTCCGTAGGCAGAACAGATTCAGTAATGCCTGTCGGTTCAACTTTATCATCAGCTCCATTCAGTTTAGACAGAAGATTTCTTAATGTTTCGGAAGCATAATGAGTGCTTTTCCCATTCCCTTCCGATTCCTTCATGACATTGCAAACGGCAATATCAATTTCAGCAAGCAGTATTTCATCTTCGCTTTGTGCCTCTGCTTTCATTTCCTCGGCAAGAGCGATCGCTGTATCGTAATTCCTACCTTTGATATGTGTGGAGATTTTCATCTCCTTAAAAAACTTTTTCTGTGAAGTGTTTTCAGATAAGAGTCCATCATCGTAAGTATTTATCAAAGGTTGAGTTTCCAATCCCGCTTTCAAGTAAACATAAGGTAGCCTTGCCAAGGCTACATAATACTCGGGAGTGTCAACATATTTTTTTATTACATGTTCATATTGCTTGATAGAAGCTGTGAAGTTCTCTTTATCCTCAAGAAACATTGCGTTGGAGAGAAGAATACTTTCAGTGCTTGGTGGTTCATTTGAACTATAAGATGGGGGAGGACCCGGCTCATCAGTGTACGGATCTATTGCCCAAGGAGTATAGTCAATAATATAATTCCAAGCTAATGAGAAGAAATTATTAGACACATACTCGGAACCCCAATAGTTTGATGAGGCTTCAATCAATATTTCTGTCGGTTGCAAGGGCGGGATTTCAATTGTCCTGGGTGATACTGATATGCAGGGAATCTGAGGAGTAGTGTTTGTTTGACCGGAATGAATATTATTCATCCCGCCCGTCAAATAAACATTACCGAAAGGCATAATACCTATCTGTGCGTCAGGAAAAGGGAAAGGTGATGGTGATGTATTTACAGAACCGTTATTAATGATCGAATTATTCCGACCGCCTATTTTTGAATTCAGAACAAGCTGAGGAAATGCATTGTGACCGAAAATAAAAATACCGAATCGCCTGTTGTCATAAATCTCGTTTTTTGTAACAGTAGGCGAGCACAATGTAAATCTGACTCCGGAGTAGAAATTTTCTATCGTATTTCCACTGAAAGTACCGTCTGAGATTGTGAGAGAAACACCTGAACCAATTCCAAATCCCGTGAAAGTGTTATTATATAACATAAAACTTTTACTATCCAAGTCGTTGCAGTTAACGAGATTGATGCCGTTTTGGCAGCTCTCGAACGAAGTAAAGGTAACATTTACATTCGCTGCTGTTGCGTATAATCCCGTTTCAGCATTTTTTACAACAGAGTGTGTCAATATTATGCTGCTCCCTATTTCAGCTACGATACCTTGCCAAGTATCTGCATTATCGCCTGTTATACTTGCTCCGTCCGAGTAAAGTGATCCATCGTCTTGGATAGTAAGTATTGTATTAGAAGCACAGTTAGTTTCTGAACCTTCAAAAAATCTTATTTCAGAACCTGCCCCGACAACTATTGAAGTGTTTTCAGGTAGTACAGTATAACCTTTTACAAAAATACATTCCGGTGAAAAACTCGAGCCTGCAAACACATGATCAATAGCCTGTACACTATAGAAATAAATTCCATCCGGTAAATCTTTTATAGTCCAAGAATTGATTTGATCTACATTACCTCTCTTCGAGACTTTTCTATAACCATTAGATGTATTGCTCATCGGACTTAGTATATTGCAGCTTCCGCTTGCGGTTCCGATGTATAGATTATAAGATAATCCATTCTGAGGAGTTTCAGCATCTGTGCTTGTATTCCAGTGGAGAGTAACATCATTACCGTTTAGTGACGAATATAAATTTGTTGGAGGAGTTGGTGATGTATTGGATATTGATGAGTTGTTTTTATAGATTTCTGCCGTACAATAATAATTGTAAGGTTCGTAAGTATGAATCCCATTAATCCAAAAATCAAGATCACCATCCTTGTCATAATCACACCATGATGCGGAACCTGATCGTGTTGATAATATTGTATTATCTGTTCCATCATTATTATTCCCATTACTGTAAACATCATTAAATGTATCGTTCCCGGTATTTATTAATATAGCTGTAAATTCAGACCAGCTTGGATG
>JAKLPX010000388.1 GCA_022013635.1 Candidatus Delongbacteria bacterium | reverse complement strand
TTTTTGACGCTGTCCGACAATTCCAATAATTTTTCCTTGCCGTGATCAATTATTTCGTAGAGTTCGTCAAGTTCTTTTGAATATCCGGATTTGATGAACCTCTTTTCCTTTAAATTCAGACCATCCGTCTCTATAATTGAATTTTCAATGAATTCAATGCAGGATTGATTACAGACGAATGACTCGTAAAGCTGTTTTATATACGGCGAAACGATTTCCGATAAATGCTTCTTCAATTCAGGAATTAACAAGAGAGAATTTTTTAATCTTATCAATTCATCCGGTCTGATCCTGTTTGCGCTGATTTTTCCAGAAAGTCTTTCAATATCCGCAATTTCTGAAAGAAGAGCCGTTATTTTCTTTCTCTGATAAGTCTCTTTTAGTAACTTTTCTGTGATTTCCAGCCTGTTGTTTATTTCAATTTTATCTCTTAAAGGTTGAGTTAGCCATTTTCTTAATAATCTTGCCCCCATTGGCGTTTTGGTTTTGTTCATTACCGAATATAAGGTAGCATCTTTATTCCCGTCTGAATTGACTGGTTCGGTAATTTCGAGATTTTTTCTCGTTCTGTAATCAATTACGCAGATATTTTTATCGTTGTATTTTTTTAATTTATCGAGATGCGTGAATCCTGATTTTATATTTTCCGACAGGTATTCGAGCAGTACTTCGGCGCAGGTTACGGCTATATCTTCCTCTTTGAACCCAAATGAAGAAATACTGCTTATTTTAAAATGTTTTTTTAATATTTCCGCAGCGCCGCCGGATAGAAATTTACAATCTTCAATTTTCGTAATTGTACTTTTTCCGCTTTCGAAAAGAGCCTGTTCGTTTGTTGAAACCAATATTTCCGAAGGATTAAACAGCATTATGATCTCTTTCAGCTCGGTTTCATTTTCCGGGTCACAGGCTAAGAATTCTCCTGTAGATATATCTGCGGCGGAAAATCCGAATCTCGTATTATTTTTTCTGTATATCGCCGCTATGTAATTATTTGTATTTTTTTCGATTATTTCTTCGGATAAAGCCGTTCCTGCGGTAATAATCTCGGTAATGTCTCTTTTTACTATACCTTTCGCGTATTTCGGATTTTCGGTCTGATCGCAGACGGCCACTTTGTATCCTGCCTTGACCATTTTGGAAAGATAACTGTTTATCTGATGATGAGGAAAACCGGCGAGAGGGATTTCAATTCCCAAATGCTTTCCGCGGGTAGTTAAAGTAATATTCAAAACCTTGCTTGCGGTCTTTGCATCGTCAAAAAACATTACATAAAAATCGCCCAGCCGATAAAAAAGAATATGACCCGGATTTCTGCTTTTGATCTCTTGGTATTGTTTCATCATAGGAGTAAAATTGTCTGAATTATCTTTTTTCATTGTTTTGAATTTATTTATAAACCGGATTTTAATAAATCGTGTAACTTGATTAATCCTGCTAATTTATTTCCGTTAAGAACCGGCATAACGCTGAAACTTCCGCTTGTTTTCATTACTTTCAAAGCATCATAAGCCAGTGTGTCGTATTCGATAATTTTCGGATTTGGAGTCATTAACTCTTTTGCGATTAATCCCTCGACATTTTTGTACTTGGTAAGTATTCTTTTTATATCACCGTCGCTTATTATTCCCTTAAGTTTTTCGTCATCAACTATCATAGCGGCACCGAGATTCTTTTCGCTCATTCTGATGAGAATGTCCCTGAATTTTGTTTCTTCGCCGCAAATCGCAATTTCACTGAGCGGATGGATAAAATCAGATACTTTTAAAAGAAGTCTTTTGCCCAAAGTGCCGCCCGGATGATACAATGCAAAATCTTCCTCTTTAAAATTTTTCAATTGGGAAAGAACCGTAGAAATTGCGTCGCCTATAACCAACGCGGCTGTTGTGCTTGAAGTCGGAGCAAGATTTAAACTGCAGGCTTCTTTATCAACATGAGAATTCAATACGATGTGCGAATTTTTTGCAAGGGTTGAACTTATATTTCCGGTTATTGCAATGATTTTGCACCCGATTTTTTTAAGAACAGGCAGCATAGATAAAATCTCGTCCGATTCGCCGCTCTTGCCTATCATTATCATAACATCTTTCTCTTCAACAACGCCTATATCTCCGTGCAAACCCTCGGCAGGATGCATATAAATCGCCAAAGTACCGGTAGAACATAGAGTAGCGGCGATTTTCCTTCCTATTAATCCGGATTTTCCCATGCCAGTAACGATGACTTTTCCTTTGCATTCCAAAATAGATTTTATTGCATGAAAAAAATTATCATCCAAATTGGAAGAAACCTTTTTTAGAGCTTCTATCTCAATTTCAAATATATTCTTCGCTAATTGAATTATCTTTTTATTTGATAGTGGTTTCATTATTTAAACCTAGTTTTAGGATTATATTTTAAGGCGGTTCCTCAATCAGTTAAATTATAAAAATTTTATACAACAAAGTCAAGCGATATTAGAAAATTTATTTTGGTAATTGTTCCCTTACTTCTTAACTACTATTTCTTAACCACTTTTGTTCTTCATGGATTTTTGCTTATAACTACATATGGACATTGCAATTAAATTTAAATAAAATATTTTTTTGAT
>JAKLPX010000387.1 GCA_022013635.1 Candidatus Delongbacteria bacterium | reverse complement strand
GGGAGTAATTTCAGATCAGGAAAAAACTTACATGACGATAATGATGCTTCCGTTGTTACTGAATCACTTCTTTGCAAAAGCGGGATTATTCTGGATAACCGGACTTATTAAAAAATCTGACTACAAAGATTGGGGCATCATCAGGGAGAATAAACTGATTTTAACAATTTTTATAATAATGGTATTAGCACTTATCGGAATGCCTCCTTTCCCCGGATTCTGGGGAAAATGGAATTTGATATTAGTCCTGTCGGGAAGCAAGCAATTTTTCTGGGTAGCAATAATACTTCTCGGATCGCTTTTTGAGGCGGGTTATATGCTCAAATGGCTTGGAGTTACTTTAAATAAAAAGTATGATAATGATATCATCGAATATAATTCTTATAAAGTACTTGCGATCGAAATTACAAATGTAATGCTGTTATTTGTCACATCATATTATTTCATAATTCAAAATATAAAAGATCTGCAATTTTTTCTGCCTTTCACGGCAGGTCTTGCATTGTTCGGATTAAAATTCCTTCCCGAAAAAATAAAAGGATTATTAAGTCTTATAGCGATCTCAGCTTATGCTTATATGTATTTGCCTCTTCAGGGAGGAATAATCCAATTCTTTAATTCGATGTTCTTATTCGGCGCATTTATTTTAATAATAGCAACAATGAACAGAAAAGAAAAAAGTGCTTCATTCTACGGACTATTAATGCTTATGATCGGATCGTTGGTAGCAATTGTCAACGCCGATAACATTCTTCATTTTTTCTTATCATGGGAGATCATGACAATATCCTCTTATCTTTTGATCAACAGAGGAAAAAATTCCGAAGCAGCCTCTTTCAAATATATAATGTTCTCTCTCGGAGGAGCGTTTCTGATACTTCTGGGATTCGGGTATGCCTTTTCAGCTACGCCACAAACATTAAGCTATGGAATTTTTGCGCTTGCGGGAGAATATACATCTATATCGTTCATTTTGATATCACTGGGATTTTTAATAAAAAGCGCGGCATTGGGAGTTCATATCTGGATCGCCGGAGCTTATGCAAAAGCTGAGGATGATGTCACTCCGTTCATTTCGGCTTTATTATCAAAGTCAGGGATATTCGGGTTTGTCATCCTGTTGATAACAATGGGAGCACCTAAGACAGGATCTTTCGATTTAGCATACATTTTGGGATGGATAGGTGTTTTAACGGCACTGATCGGAACTATGATGGCAATGTATCAGGAGGATGCTAAGAAACTGTTAGCTTATTCAAGTATGGGTCAGGTCGGATATATAATCCTTGCTCTGTCAATCATGTCAGGACTCGGATGGACGGCCGCGATGTTCCAGATGATAAATCATTTCCTTATCAAGGGTATATTATTTTTATCAATAGCCGGAGTAATATACAGAACGGGGACATCCGATATGTATAAAATGGGCGGACTGATAAAGAAAATGCCATGGTCATTTACTGCGGTGATGTTCGGAATTATCGCAATTTCCGGAGTTCCTCCTCTTACGGGATTTGGAGCGAAATGGCTTCTTTATGAGGCTCTGATCGAAAAAGGATGGTATCTGCAGACAGGATTTGCATTCTTCGCAAGCACGGTCGCTTTCCTTTATTGCTTCAGGCTTATTCATGCTATTTTCCTCGGACAGCCGAAAACAGAATTCAGGAAGATAAAAGAAGCACCTGCCTGGTTCATAGTTCCACAGTATATTTTTATTATGGTAATATTTTTATTCTCAATATTCCCGAAACTGCTGATCGAAAGAATTTCCGCAATCGTTGATCCCTTCTTCGGTCAAAGCATTTCATGGAAAGACGGAACCGCTATGAACTCACTCGGTTACTGGAACGGAACTACGGTAATGACAATTGTAGGAGTGATCTTTGTGATCCTTCTCGCAATTCTGATTATAAAAATGCCGAAAATCCAGAAAGTTAAACAATTCAACATAGTATTTGCGGGAGAAAGACCGGAAACGCCGGAATTGACACACTACGCCTATGAGTTTTACAAACCGTACAGAAAGGCTTTGGGATGGATGGTCACTCCGCTGGCTAAAAGATTCTGGGCAGGAGTTTCAGAATGGACCTATACAATATCCGACACGATGAGAAAAATATATACAGGAAATGCTCAGACTTACATATTCTATATAATCTTAACATGCGTAGTTCTTTTCTTCATCACTGTAGGAGTTAAATAATGGAAAATATCTGGATTAAATTATTTTACGCTTTAATGTCAATGCTGCTGATATTCAATTACGGTATGCTTCTTGCGGGCGTAGTGTTAAAAATTGTAGCCAGAGTTCACGGAAGATTCGGGCCTCCGGTGTGGCAGCCTTATGTGAACCTGCTGAAAGTGCTCTCGGTCAGATCGGCTATATCACACGGCATTATGTTCTATCTCGGACCGGTCTTCAGGCTTGCTGGTGGTATAGGACTGTTCCTTTTTATGCCGGTGGTCTTCGGATCGGTATGGCTGCAGAATTTTAGTTTCTCGGGTGACCTTTTACTTGTAATATACTTTATATTTTTCGGACAGCTCGGTATGGCTCTCGGGGCTGCAGAATCCGGTCATCCTTATTCTCCGATGGGTATTATGAGAGGATTGGCACAAGTAAGTGTGTCGGAGGTACCGTTTGCCTTGGCAGTTATCGCTATAGCCGCTCAGCATGGAACGATGTCAATTACAGAGATTGTCGCAGCTCAACAAGGCGGATTTCTGCATTGGAATATGGTCACAAATCCTGTCGCTACTCTTGCCGGAATGATGGCTTTTCTTGGAATGATGATGAATTCGCCTTTTGACCTGCATTTAGCTCCACAGGAAATCCCGGTCGGACCTCCGACTGAATATCATTCGACATTTTTAGGATTTATGCAGGCGAATAGGGCATTCTTTGCATCAGCTAAGCTCATACTGTTCATGAACCTGTTTTTCGGCGGTGCGACAAATATACCGATTCTCGTTTTAAAAACATTCCTGCTTTACATGGTGTCGGTATTCGTAGGGGTAGTGAATCCGAGGTTCAAGCTGGAGGATTCATTAAGGTGGTTCATCAAAATACCGACTGTTACTGGAATAATTGCGGTATTGATCTATACTTTTTAAAATAAATTCGCGGAGAAACAAATGACGATAATTACCGGCGATGATAATAAAAATAAAGAAGACAAAGGTTTTGATACCGAGCTTTTCTGCGACGCTCTTCCAAAAGAAATTGCTCCTGTAAGTAATAAAACAATACAGAAATTTTATAACTGGGCTCAGGCAAATTCATTATGGATACTTGCTTTCGGAACAGGATGCGGATCCATTGAGATGAGGCCTTTATATACTGCGAGATATGATATATCAAGGTTCGGGATGGCTCCGAGACCGACACCGAGACAATCCAGCCTGTTCATTATCAGCGGATACGCTTCTGTAAAAACGATGAAAAGAATTATAAGAAGCTATGAGCAGATGCAGAATCCGAAATTTGTTATGGGACTTGGCAGCTGTACAATAAACGGCGGCATGTACTGGGACAGCTATAATACAATAAACAGGTTGGATCATTATATACCTGTTGATACTTATGTTGCGGGATGTATGCCGAGACCCGAAGCACTTATAGCAGGATTTGAGGAACTGAAAAAGCGTATCTTGGCCGGTAAAGCTGAAGGTGCGAATGAATACGCAAAAAATTTCCAATGGTACAAAGCCAATCAAAAGAAGATCATCAAAGATTGGGATATGCCTGATTACAATTGGTAACCAATTGTAATCTCAACCCTATCGATAGTACACAGGGTTTAAACCCTGTGCGAATACGATAGGGTTGAGTAAAAAAATTGAAATATAAGGTAACAAAATGAAAGAAATGATAGACAGAATAAAGCAGAAATTCAACGCGAAAGATATAAATCAGCAAAAAGCGACACTGGTTTTCTTTACGGTTGAAAAAAAGGATCTGGAAGGCTGTGTTTTATATATGAAGGAATTCGAAGGCTACGGTAATCTTACTATGATAACCGCGATCGACTGGATCGAAAAAAATCAGTTCCAATTAACTTATCACCTTCATAATTATACAAACAGAACGGATGTTTCAATAAGAACTTATATCGAAAGAGAAAAACCTTCTATGGTAAGTATTCATAACCTTTGGGCCGGCGCGAGAGTATTCCAGAGAGAGATCAAGGAATTATTCGGGATAGATTTTCCCGGCTGCCCGAGAGTTAACGACAATTTCGTTCTTGAAGGCTGGGACAATATTCCTCCGATGAGAAGAGATTTTGATACGAAGAAATATTCGGAAGAAACATATTTTCCAAGGCCGGGTCGATATAAAAAAGATAATGTTCAGTTTATGGAAGAAAATCTCTATCCTGTAGAAGCTGAAGTTAAAAAGAGCATTGCCGATACTGTAAAAAAAAAATGATAATTAAAGAAATGTGGATATTATGAAACCTATTTGGAATGATACTCAGGAATATGATCTGAAATCGGGCAAGTATGTGAAGATCTGGCAGGGACCTCAGCACCCGGGTGTAACGGGAAATATGTCACTTGAACTCCTTTTAGAAGGCGATGAGATCAAATGGCTTAAAACGCATGTCGGATACCTTCACCGAGGGTTCGAAAAATTGATGGAAAGAAGAAAATTCATCAATTGCTTCCCGATCGTATGCAGGATCTGTGTTCCCGAACCTGACACAAACGAATATCTTTTTGCAGCGGCAACAGAAGAACTTTCGGGTATTGAGATACCGGAAAGGGCAAAATGGATCCGCGCGCTGAACCTTGAGATGGCCAGACTTGCAGCTACGATCATGGGATTGGGCGGACAAGCGGCTTCATTCGGGCTCGGAACTATCGGTCAGTGGGCTGTGGCGCACAGAGATTTTCTGCTTGATTCATTCGAAGAGTTGACAGGCGGAAGGATCTATCACATGTATATGATTCCCGGCGGTGTAAGATACGATATTCCCGAAGGATTTGCAGGAAGACTGGAAAAAACTCTTGTAAAGATCGAAAAACTGATCTCCGATATTGATAAAGTTATGTTCAACAATGCTGTATTCAAATCAAGGGCTAAAGGGCTCGGGATAATTCCGAAAGACTGGATCGAACCGTTCGGAATTACCGGCACGACCGCAAGAGGTTCGGGCGTAAATTACGATGTCAGGAAAGACCATCCGTATCTTGTTTATGACCGGCTGGACTTTGAAGTAAATGTCGGAACAGATGGTGATGTTTATGAAAGAAGCTTAATCAGGAAAGAAGAATCTTTATTATCAATAAGACTGATAAGGCAGATATTATCAAAAATGCCTAAGACAGGCCCCGTAAGAACATTCATTCCTGATATATTACATTGGAAGATCCCTGCCGGGGAAACATACCTGAAAGCCGAATCAGGCAGGGGCGAATACGGATATTATATGGTTACCGACGGCAGCGAGTATCCGAGAAGAGTCCATGTGAAAGGCGCAAGCTATACACACGCAATGGCCTTGCTTGAAAAGCTTGGCGAAGGTGTTACCAATGCCGATATATTCGGACTTATGGTCTCACTGCAAACTTGTCCACCAGAAATAGAGAGGTAAAAATGAGTTTAAAAGATATAATTTCCCCGTTTAACGCATGGAAAAGGGCTTTTGAGAAACCGGATACTATAGTAAAACCTCTTTCTGAAAGAGACGGAGCCGATCTATACAGAGGATTTCATACAAACGATATTGAAAAGTGTATCGGCTGCGGTTCATGCGAAGAGATCTGTCAGAACGCTTCAATTGATCTCGTTGATGTTGCTTCAATTCAGGCGAAATCAGGCGACAGCGGGCTCAGGCCGTTAATTGATTACGGAAGATGCTGCTGGTGCGCACTCTGCGTTGATATCTGCCCGACAGGCTCATTGAAAATGTCCAATGATTATACATGGGTAACCGATGATTCAGATGCATTCAGATTTATACCCGGTGTTGATAAAAAGAAATGGGATAATTCTGAAAAGGGATATAAAAGTTTCAAAGAAGCGTGGCTTGTAAATCCGAACAGGGAACATGCGTCGGAAAAGGCACCGGATATCAGAAAACATGATTTTGACGAATATGCTGAAGGATTTTCAGACGAACAGGCTTTGGTAGAAGCCGGCAGATGTCTTGAATGCGGAATTTGTATTCAGGCATGTCCGACCCACATGGATATACCGAAATATATCAGCGCGATCAGGAAAGGTAATCTTGAAGAAGGACTCAGGATCATGTACGAAACAAATCCGATGCTTGAAGCGTGCGGAAGGATCTGCACAGCTAAATGCGAAGATGTCTGCGCCGTCGGTCATAATGGCAAACCTATAGCGATCAGATCTTTAAAAAGATATATCGGCGATAAAACTTTTAGAAAAAAAGATGAAATAATGGATTTAAAACCTGTTCAGCAGACAGGCAAGAAAGTAGGTATAATCGGCGGAGGCCCTGCGGGATTAACAGCAGCATTCTATCTTAGAAGACTCGGACACGCTGTCACAATTTATGAACAGCACGACAAACTCGGCGGAATGTTAAAATGGGGTATTCCTGACTACAGACTTCCTGCGGATGTACTTCAGCGCGAGATCGATTTTATTATAAGACAGGGCATTGATGTAAAATATAATGTTAAAATAGGAAAGGATATTTCTTTCGACCAGCTTCACAAGGATAACGATGCCGTATTTATCGGAGTCGGTGCGCAGATAGGAAGCGATATGCCGATTAGAGGGATGGACACCGAAGGTGTATATTCAGGTGTTGAATTTCTCGAAAAAGTTTCAAAAGGAGAAAAACCTTTCGTAGGGAAATATGCCGTCGTCGTAGGTGGAGGCAACACATCTATAGACGCCGCAAGATCGTCAATCAGACTCGGAGCCAACGCAAAGATCCTTTACCGTAGAACCGAACAGGAAATGCCCGCGAACAGGGAAGAGATCAGAGAAGCCAAAGAAGAAGGCGCAGACCTGATGATCCTTTCAACGCCTACGAAGATCGAAAAACTTCCATCGGGTGGATTGAAGATCGAATGTCTGAAAATGGAGCTTGGCGAACCTGACAGCAGCGGCAGAAGAAGGCCCGTGCCGAAAGAAGGTTCAGAATTCTATATAGAAGCAGATGTCTGCATTATGGCTGTCGGACAGAAAGTCGAACCGGAATTTTCAGAGTCTATAGGTCTTAAAGTCACAAAATGGGGAACCTTTGAAGTACATTCGGATACATTAAGGTCGAATGACAAGGTTTTTGCAGGCGGCGACTGTCAAACCGGACCGGATGATGCCATCAGAGCTGTAGCGGCAGGTAAAACGGCGGCATATTTCATTGATAAACAGTTTAAAGGATAAAACAGGAAGGCTGATTGAATTTCCGTCTTTTTTGTATTATAAATAGTTTTCCAGACCGAGTTTTTTCCAACCGCTCAGCTGTAAAAGTGAATTTATTGTTTAGAACCCGTAGGCTGATGCTTCTTGCCTACATGAGATAGTGTTTTCGGTAGTAGTGTTATCGTATTGGACTCCTGCATTTTGCACACAATATGATAACTTTACCCAAACCTTGTGATATTTTCCGAAACTTTGAGGAGTTCCGTAAGCAGATTGTGGATCATCAATATTTACTCTGAACTCCGGCCAAATGCTTTTATAACTGGAGTAATTGTCGTCTCCAGTACCAATCATTTTGTAGTATTTTTTCGATCCGTTTGAATTGGTCCTTGTAACCAAACGGGTAAAATCAGCAGTATGCTCTGCCGACCAAATTATGGTAGTGCCTTCGGGATTGATAATTGTAAGCGTGTAGGCTCCATCATAGGGGACACTTAAAGCCATCCCTTCTCTGACATCCCTACTTAGATCGTTCAAAATCCGATTCATATTTCCATCTGCCATAACCTGATTAAAACTGTTATTCAGAATTTTATTTGAATTAGCAACGGCAAAAATAACGCCCAAACCGATAAAACCTGCAATTAGGGAGACAATGATTGTTTCAATTAATGTGAATCCTTTGTGATTTTTCATGATATCCTCCTTCATTAGTCGGGTTCATTCGAAAAAATTGACATTGTTAAAGAGCTGTTGGGATCAGACACCCAAGACACGGTAGCTGTTATTACTGATAAATCTGAAATTCCGGTCGGCGTAACTAAATCAGTAGCATT
>JAKLPX010000033.1 GCA_022013635.1 Candidatus Delongbacteria bacterium | reverse complement strand
CTAATGGAAATATTTCACCGTTGTCAACATAGTTCCCCACTTGCCAACAAAGATTTCCTTCGTTTGATAAAGTTCTAACAAGTTCATTTATAATCTCTTTTTGTGTTTCTAAGTATTTTTCAATACTTGTCTTTGTTTCGTAAGACTTGCCAATATTATATGGCGGTGAAGTTATAATTAAATCGAATTTTCTGTCTTCAATTTTTCTGAGAGTTTCAAGGCTATCTCCGTTAATAATACTATGGGAAATATCTGAACTTATGTAATCAAATAAGGGGTCTTTAACTTTCATTTTTCCCCATTTATTTTCTTTCTCTTGATATAGCCATTTTTGACTTAAATCCACCAATTACCTCCATTCGTTCGTTTAAATATACTTTATTTATAATCGTTTCCATAGTAATTTTTTATATATTTTTTAAAGATTTTTTATTATTTTACCCCCATGTACTTTAAGAGAAAAACAATACAACAGCTAACATGGGAAAAATGACACGGCGATGGGAATGTTATTTGCCACGCTTTTTTCCCTATCCGTTATATTCCATCGTAACTTAAAAAACGGGAGGAGAAAAGCAAATTAGCCATTTAGGAGTAAAGAAAGTAAAGAATCGTCTTGTTTCAAAACAAGAAAATGCTACATTAACAAGAAATACCAAAAAGAACCGGAGGTTCAAAATGGATCGTAAAGTTATTATCACAGCAATTTTAATCGCAATGCTGTCAGTAGTCTTTTCAATGAGTGATGACGGGGGAAATGTGCCTGTCATATCAAAGAAAGCAACGGATAAAGTACCTACTTCGTATGTTTCGGGACAAGTAGAACAAGAAAATAGTGTATTACCGTCTAAAATAAACGATGCTGTAAAAGATCGTTTCGGATTTGATACCGGGATGACAAAGAATGATTACGATGCGTTCAAGACTCAATATCTTCTGAGAGCCGAAGAGCTGGGAATACCAAAATCGCCAGGCTATGTAACCTCAGAAAATTACTTCGACCATAAAGTGAATATCAATGCCGTCGAAGAATTGAAAAAACTTGGTCTGTTTGTAACTCAAAATCCCCGTAATGAGAACGAAACATTTGGTTTCTCAATTACAAATTCAGACATAATTTTAATTGGAACTGTTGACAGTGTTGAATATTTCCATAAAACAAAGGAAGAGGAATGGAAAGTTTCACCGGGTTTAGCTCTGTCAAGATATTTCGTTAAAGTTGATAAAATTTTGAAAGGTAACGAATTTTACAAAACAGTTCCTATTAAAGTTTCTTATCTAAGTTCTATAGGTAAATTTCTTACAATCTCAAGTGATTATCAATTAAAAATCGGTCAAAAATACATACTGTTTTTCCAGATACCTAAATCACCTTTGGAAAATTATAAAAATGACTTAAGCAAGATTAGTAAGGCATCACTTAGGATAGTAGATGGTAGAATTTACATAGAATATTTTAACGAAGAGTTTAAAAGCATGGAAGATATTCTATTCACGATTGATAATTTTAATAGAATTAATGATATTTATAATTTCTACAAAAGAAATTATATGGTCAAGGAGCAGAAAAATGAAAAATAAATTTTTCCTCCTGCTACTGATTATTCAGTTTTATTCTTTTGGTTACCAATTAATGGATTCTTGGCTTGCAACGCCGGGAAGTTATACTGTTTATCTTACGCAGGAAGTTTACAATCTTCAGGCTTCTTGGGGATTGAATTTTACGAACTGTGTAACCGCTGTGAATAACCACGGAGTTTCTAATGTCCCGACACTTGTAGCAGGTTCAAATTACTCTGAGATTGAACCTTGTATTATTAAATTTGAAACTGTCAGGAATGCTGATAATTCAATTGATTATTCTTCAGTAGCTGTATGTTCAAGAGATTCGTTAGGTGAATACTTTCAGTTTACGATCATTGTTAACGATTCAGTATTCAATCCTGCTATACACAATATAAATTCCGTAATGACTCACGAACTTACACATACCATGGGTTTGGCAGACAATTCTGACCCGACTACATTGATGTATAGATATGCAGGCACTATCACAAGCCTGACTAATGATGAGATCAATGGAATTAAGAATGTGTATGAGAAACCTACGATCCAAGTAATAAGCCCTTATACTATGGATGGAAGTACATATAAAATATTCTATAAAACTACCAGTGACAGCCTTGAATTTGAAGTTACTACTCCAAATATGTTTGCGTTTGGTGCAGCAACTCCGCCTGATTTAAGTGCTAAGGGATTTTTTACAGATTTAGATAATAATGGCTACGGAATAGCTTCTGATTCACTCGGAAACGATAAATATCGAATCAAGGAAAGTATAAATGATCTTTTAGCATGGTATGGAATATCTGAGCAAAAATTTCGTTCTTTTGTAAAAAGGGGTGATTGGGTGGATGGAAATTATAGATTATATAACTCCCCTTGCGGAGAAATAATTTTCAAGATTGCTCCCAAACCTACCAACGAATCACCTCCACCCGGCAATCAATACTACACCCTACCTTCAGGCGGAAAAGAATCTATAACCGACACGCTTGCGATCAAGGTAAGAGTACCACAGATTCTTGGTGCTTACCCTGCTATAAACATCAAGATTGATGATGTTTATTTGAATCAGGGTGATATTACTTTTGATTCAGAAGAAAATGTCTGGATCTATTATTGGGATTTATCCACAGTAAGCCCGACGGAATTCGGAAAATTATACACGATAACAAGCGAGATTGACGGGGATCCTATTTCTAATGATGTTACAGGAATTTACCTTGTGGAGGCTTTGTTTTACGAGGATTTTGAAACAATTACAAGCTTAACGGCAGCAGGTTGGTATGTCGAGTCATACGAAAGCCCTCCACAAACTTATACTGGTTGGATAATTGCTAATCACCCCGTATCAGGCATTGATAATCAGTGTGCAGTTGGTCAATCAACTGCTTCCACCTCTTTCTATTATTGGTTATTCACGCCTGCTATTAATGTGCCAGAAAATAGCAATGGGGAAACAAAACTTGAATATAAAATGAATTTTTCAATGATAGATCCGCCTGTAACTCACAGTTATATTAAATTCTATGTTTGTGATGAGAACAGAGTAAGATTGACAGCTCCTTTAATTCTCTATCCGGTTAATGGTCAATGGACTGATTTTGAATATGATCTGACTCCTTTTGCCGGGCAAACAATTAAATTACAATGGTGGCATTACTATGCAAGT
>JAKLPX010000386.1 GCA_022013635.1 Candidatus Delongbacteria bacterium | reverse complement strand
TCGGGATCAAATATATATGGTTACAAAGAAGATTCTCCATGTATTAATGCAGGAAGCCCCGATGTAAGTGGTATGGATTTACCATCACTAGATCTAGCAGGAAGAGAGAGATTATTCAATGGTTATGTTGATATTGTTGATATTGGAGCTTATGAGTACAACGGTCTCGGCAGAGTACAATATTCAGGAACAGTTTCAGATTCAGTAAGATGGGTAGCAGATATAATTGAGATCGCAGGGAATGTTACAGCTTCCGGTATGGACTCTTTAAAGATCGTTCCGGGAGTTCATATTGATTTCAAAGACGACTACCAAGTCCAGATAAGTGACTCTTTAATCGCAAAAGGAACTGAGAAAGATAAAATTGTAATCCAAAATGCTAAAGGTGGATTTTCCCTTAACAACACTTCAAAAGGAACTGCTTCAGCAGTTATTAGTAACTGGATATATACCGCTGAAGATTTAGCTAGTGAAATAATCTCAATCACAGGATATGATTCTGTTGAAATTGACAATTCAACATTCCATAATGTTTCTATCGTAATTAACGGGGGTACCGGCAAAGCAGGTGCTTCTGGAAAAAAGATAACTAACAACAGATTAACTTTCTCATCCGCTGTAAAATCTAACGGGAGGGTCGGCATCAAAGTATACGGTGATGACGAGATAAGACTCCAACATAACGAAATAACATTTGCTGATACCGGAATAGTTATTTTAGGTTCAGGAACAAAAGCAGGTGCCTCTGGGAAAAAGATAACTAACAACAGATTAACTTTCTCTTCAGCCGTGAAAGAAAAAGGAACTACACTGGGGATTTGGTTTGATAATACGGTTGTTGATTCGCTGTACCACAACAGTATTTACAACGCTAGCGAAGGAATGAAAGTAACTAACCAAATATCGACAATAGAGGTATTGAACAATATATTCTGGAATGACAATGCCTTACTTACTCAGGTAATTGATCCTGATTCTAAATTAATATTGAAAAACAATGACATCAGTGGAATAACAGATTACAACACCGGTGGAAATTCAGGCAATATTAACGATGATCCTTTATTTGTAAATCCATCTATCGGAGATCTGCACCTTAACGAAGGTTCCCCGTGTTTAGATCAGGCATTGATAATATTAGGCTATCCTTCTTACCACGATCCTGATATTGGAGCTTTAGAGTACGGATTAAGCTTTAGCACACCATACAGTTTAACAGTAACAGGCGACCTTGGAGTTATAAACCTTAGTTGGAATGCTCCATACAAATCAACTAAAACATTAACAGAATATAATATTTATAGAGATGGAGAATTGCATGATACCACTACAGGAACAATCTACGATGATACTACAATCGAAAACAATGTAGAATATATCTATCATATTACTGCTGTTTATTTAACTCCTGATGGAGAATCCGGTCCTTCAAATTATGTAACATTTACCGGTCTCACAACTATTACTGCACCAACTGATTTGGCTTTGATAAATTATGAAAACGGGATTCAGTTGAACTGGTTAAATGGAAGCAGTTCCAAAGGGATTGTAAACTATAATGTTTATCGTGATGGACAACTTATTGATTCTGCAGCTACAAATCACTATTATGATTCCACAGTAAAAAATATGGTAACTTATGAATACTCTGTTACGGCAGTTTACGAATATCCAACTGCAGAATCATCAAACTCAGCAACCGAGTCTATTGTTGTAATGAATCCACCAAAGAACATTATTGCTGAAGTGAATGATGCGAATGTATATTTATCATGGATTCCACCAGTCGAAACTACAATTGAAGAAGGTTTTGAAAGTGGAATTTTTCCGCCTGATGGATGGAAAACAATAAATCAAGATGGCGATTCTTATGATTGGTTTACTCATGCAGTGGCAGCACATAGCGGAAGCTTGGGAGCAATTTCGAGGTCTTATTTGGGGATTACTCCGAATAATTATCTTATATCTCCACTTGTTTACATAGAAAATGGAGCGTCTCTATCGTTCTTTATAGGTGACTATTATTCAAATCCATCGGAAGATCATTACTCGGTCTTAGTTTCTACAACTGGAGATGATATTGAAGATTTTACATATAATATTTATGAGGAAACATTACCTGCAGGATCAAATGCATGGTATGAAAAAAACATTGACCTGAGCCAATTTGCTGGGAAAATGATATTTATAGCATTTAGGCATTACAATTGCACAGATCAAGGATATTTAAGATTAGATGACATAACTGTAAATACAACCAAATCATTGCCTCAATCAAGAATATTAAAATCAAATATGGTAAATAATAGCAAAATAGAAGATAATAACCGTATCTCAGAAGAGTTATTAATCTTAGATGAAAATTCTGTTTGTTCTACTACTAAATCTTCAATCTATATAACAGGATATGAGATATACAGAAATGTGCAGCTTGTCGGCACCATTACAGATCCAACAAAACTATATTTCTATGATACTGCGTTAGTAAATGGAAATTATGAATATTCGATAAAAGCAATCTATTCCAATTCAAACACTTCTGATTATTCAACAAGTGTAAATGCAAGCATAACTTCCGGGGCTAATCTTATTCTTTTTGAAAATTTTGAAAATGTGGAACTAGGAGAAAACGGTTGGGATCTGCCAGTTGATTGGGTAAGCTATGATGATGATGGCGATCTTATTAAATGGGGAGTATTAAATGCGGATGAAGATGGAATGACTTACGATGGAAGTTTCTGTGTGTTTTCAATGTCTCAGGATGGAGATAATGTGTCTAATTGGCTGGTATCACCACAGATATCGTTAAGTGCGGGCGGAATTAGTGCACAATTAAAATTCTATGTTTCATTTGTTGATGAAAGTCCTTCAGAAAGCTATTTTGTTAAAGTTTCTACTACCGGAAACAATATTGAGGATTTCACTGATATTGTTTACGAACAAGTAATAACAAAGGATTTTGATACTTGGCATGAAGTAACGATTGAATTAAGCTCTTATGCCGGACAAGATATTTACTTAGCTTGGCATCATGAACAAGATGAAGCTTTCGCAATATTGTTAGATAAGATAAGTGTGCTTGAATACAATGGAACGGAACTGCAAGTTCCATCAAATGTAGTTCTTACTCAAGAAAATGGGGTGATTACAATTTCATGGGATAGAATATTAAAGGATCAATATATGAGAAAAAATTTCTGGGAGCATTTGGGAATGGTAGTGAAAGAAAAATTTCGGATGTACCCTTCTTTAAAAGGCAGCAAAAGGTTGTGCTTGAAAACTGCGGAATTATCGATCCGAATTCTATTGACGAGTATATTGCCTCTGGTGGGTTCAAAGCCCTTGACAAAGCATTGAGATTAATGAGTTCAGAACAGGTCGTTAGTGAAGTAAAAGAGAGCGGTTTAAGAGGAAGAGGCGGTGGAGGATTT
>JAKLPX010000385.1 GCA_022013635.1 Candidatus Delongbacteria bacterium | reverse complement strand
TATATTTAAGAAAAATTCATCTGAATCAGCAGGAGAATATAATGATAAGAAAAATCGAATTGAACATACAGGGAATGCACTGTGCAAGCTGTTCAAAGATTATTGAGATGACCGTTACAGATTTAATAGGCGTGGAAAGTATTTCGGTTAATTTGCTTACCAACAAAGCGTCAGTATCAATAGATGAATATGTCATTTCGATTGATTCCGTTATAAAAGCTGTTGACGGATGCGGCTACAAGGCAGAATTAATTGACGACGAAAAAAAAAAGTCTTAACAGATAATTCTGTTGAGGCTCAAAAAAGATTTTATTCAGCCTCTGTATTTGCATTACCTGCCTTTATAATAGGCATGTTCTTTATGAACGACCCCCTTCCCTATCAGAATATTATTTTATGGATCTTAGCTACCCCGATTCAATTTATTATAGCTAAGGATATTTATATAAGCGCATATAAAGCTCTAAAGATCCGAAAGTCAAATATGGATACTCTTGTTGCGCTTGGAACAAGCGTCGCTTATTTTTACAGCGTATATTTGATTTTTACACATTCACGGCATACATATTTTGAAACAAGCGCAGTCCTGATAGCGGTAGTTCTTCTAGGAAGGTATCTTGAAGAGACTGCAAAAAAAAGAACGAATCAGTCAATTGAAAAACTGATGAAATTATCGCCTAATGAAGCCACAGTAATCCGCAACGGAGAAGAAGTTCTGCTCGGTATTGACGATATTGCCGTCGGAGATATTATCGTTGTAAAACCGGGCGAGAAAATTCCTGTTGACGGAACTGTTACGGAAGGTAAATCGGGAATTGACGAAAGCATGATCACAGGCGAATCTTTGCCTGTTTCAAAAACCGTCGGAGACAGTGTTATCGGAGCTACTGTGAATCAGTTCGGTATATTTAGATTTAAAGCCGAAAGAATCGGTAAAGATACTGTTTTATCAAGGATAATAAAACTTGTTGAAGACGCTCAGGGCAAAAAAGCTCCTATTCAGAGATACGCAGATATGATTTCATCGTATTTTGTGCCCGCTGTTCTCGTAATCGCATTTATTACATTTGCCGGCTGGATGATTTTCGGAGGTAATTTTAATTTCGCTGTGATGACTGCCGTCTCGGTTCTTGTAGTCGCCTGCCCTTGCGCTTTGGGGCTTGCTACGCCGACGGCGATTATGGTTGGAACAGGTTTGGGCGCAAAGTACGGTATCCTCTTTAAAGGAGGAGACACATTAGAGATCACTCATAAACTTAAAAACATAGTTTTTGATAAAACCGGAACTCTAACAGTTGGAAAACCTACTGTGACAAATGTTATAAATTTAAGTAAAAGCGCTAATATAATTCTTTTAGCAGCATCTTTGGAAAAATACAGCGAACATAGCCTTGCCAAAGCAATTATCGAAAAAGCGGATAGCCGGCTTTTATTCTATTCGAAAGAAGTAAAAGCTATTCCCGGTTACGGAATATCCGGAATGATCTTGGATGTGGAGTATTTTTTAGGGAACAGTTCATTGATGACTATAAACGGAATTGATACGGATGAATATTCAGACAGCATCCATAAGCTTGAAAGCGAAGGAAAGACAGTCGTTCTTCTTGCCGATAAAATCAAATGTTTGGGCATAATCGCTATTGCGGATACGATCAAGGATTCTTCCTTGAAAGCCGTGAACGACCTCAAAAAAGCCGGTCTGAAAGTAAGCATGATCACAGGCGATAACAAGACTACGGCAAATCATATCGCTTCACAGTGCGGGATCGAAACGGTTTACATGAATGTTCTTCCCGGGAATAAAGCGAAACTTATCGAAGAGATAAAGAAGTCCGGTCTGACCGCCATGGTCGGCGACGGAATAAACGACTCCCCCGCTCTGGCTTCTGCGGATATAGGAATAGCCATGGGATCAGGTACAGATGTTGCGATAGAAACAGGCGATATCGTTTTAATGAAGAACGATCTGAATGATATTGCAAAAGCAATAAAACTCAGCAGAATTACAATGAATAAGATCAGAATGAATATGTTCTGGGCTTTGTTCTATAATGTTTTGGGAATTCCTGTTGCAGCTGGTTTATTCTATGCGTGGACAGGCTGGTTGCTTAACCCGATGCTCGCCGGAACAGCAATGGCTTTAAGCTCAGTCAGTGTAGTCACGAACTCACTGCTCCTAAGGTACAAAAAACTGTAGCCTGCTTACTTAGCATTATCCGCAGTTATGTAATAGAAATATTTATTTCCTGCCAGTACATCCGTATCTTGATAACTGTTCGTATCCGATGTTGTTATCTGGCTGAATCCGCTGTAGGGGTTTGAGGAACGGTAAATATAATATATCGTCGCGCCTGAAACGGCACCCCAGCTGAGATTAACTTCTGATGATGTCGCTGTGACTACCATAACATTTGCCGGTGTAGAAACAGGCACAATTGCAACAGCCCAGTGAGCATCACCGCCGGTAAAACCGTTGGCTGTCAGTTTTCTGTTTCCGGTGTCATGACTGTAATCATTCCATAAAGTCCAGTTTTGATCGTAATCAGAACGATAAACAAGCCGCAGATAATCTGAATTTTCAGTCAAAGCCGCATCATCGGGGTAAGTGAAAGTAATATTTTCGGTACTTGTATTTCTTCTCGTGTCATAGAATAACTCCCAGTATTTAGCCGTATAAACACTGCTGATGCCGTTACCAAGACCGCTTTCTACCATGCCACCGATGATCTCTACTGCAGTACCTTTGCAACTTGTGGCTGGTGTACCGCCTCCGCTTGTTTTAAAGGTTAAAGTCGTGTAGTTTGCGGCAACATCGGTTCCGGTAAAATCATAATTTCCAAGAGAACTCTGTTCTTTTGTCAAATAGGCAAAATCAGCAGGATGGTTTTGTGCCGAATTATTGATTAGAATCGGTTTAGGCAGTATCCAGTAGAGCAGACTTTGATTTTGCTTGAGCGTATATTCTTTATACTGAGCGGCAAGTTCGGAGGAATTTGCATAGACCTGATCGGTCTTATCGGTTAAACTATAATCATCTACACCGTTCGTTAATGAGTTATAAATCGTTGGATCATTATAATTTTGTATCCGGTAATGGTCTATCGGAAAACCGATACCGAAGAACATATTGATACTTCCGCCATTTTTAAATGAACGAGCAAAATCATCTGAAGTACCGTCGGTATTGTCATAGTCGTAATCGAAAACTGTACCGTGATTGCTGTAAAATATTCCCCCGCTTGTTGTGACAGGTCTGAAATATCTGAACATCTTTAAGGTCAAATCAGTCGAACTCATGTTGGTTAGCTGGCAGACAGGCATCCATTCAACATAACCGTTGCCAAGAGTGGGGCTTGGATCCATCAGTTTATAACCTATACCGCCGATGAAATTGATGTCGCCGGATTGATACTTGACCACATTGCTCCACACATTAGTTGAGCCTGCATTAACATAAGTCCAGTTTTCGTAAATGCCAGGCATAAAAAAAGCCCCTGGATATGGTTCGGCAGGATCATTGTCCCAGATCGTGGCATTTGTACTGTTTACTTCAAGTGGAATACTTCCGTTTAATACAAAGAAAGTTGAACTGTAGTTAAGAAATTCGGTCGCTGTATATGGAGGTTTAGTTCCAACAATATAACTGGAAACAACCCCGAAATCATCAAAGGTCATCTGACTTCCTGTGACATTATTGGTCGTAAGAACCACAGCGGAACATAAGCTTGCGATAATGCTTATTGCCGTTATATACAAGTACTTTTTCATTATAACCTCCTCAATTTCTCTAAATTCAAGATACTTAAAACAATTTACAGAATCAAGAGAAAAAAAAATTCTTTTCTTTGATTAATAATGCGGTTTCTCCGACTTAAACAACTTTAAGGTAATCTATATACCCTTCATTCCGCCGCCGAAAACTCCACCCACACCGAGCAGAAATCCGAAATTATACCAGCCGCCGTTATTATATACTTCATACATACCTACGTTGTCGCTGAACAGCGAGATTATAAAAGCAATAGGCGATATCATACCGTGCCAAAGCCCGTACCAGAAACCTGCCGGCTCTTTCGTAATTTCAAGAATATTTACAACATTATTCGGACCTGCGGTGCATCCAGCGATCAAAAAAAGCGTAACTACGCACAATGCTATCAATATTTTTTTCTTCATAAACTCTCCTATTTTTATAATAAATATTCCTTATAATTTGGCTTTTTGAGGTTTCTTCTTAGGCTTGGGCAACGGAAGTTCCTTTTCTGTTATCTTTACAAGCTTGGAAAGCCATTCGGGATCATCAAGATCATCTATTAAAAAATAATTTTTCGCTCCTGTATATGGTGGAGCTTCCTCAGGTTCACCGATGAACTTTCTGCCAGCTTCGGTAGGCTTTATGAAAAGCTGATTATCTGCGAGGATCGCAACCATCTTGCCGTTGAGGAATATTCCGTACTCCCCGAACATTTTTTTGCAGGTCACTTCACCAGCACCTGAAAGCTGTTCCATGATGTAATCCGCAAAATCTTTACCTGTCGCTATAAATCCTCCTACAAATACCTCTTTAGATCCTGTCCGATGATACCTGCGTATAACTCAATATATTTTTTAACCGGGCTTAAGTTGATTTTTTTCATAAGAACTTCCTCAACCTGAAAAAATCCTACTGATTCTTTCATTTCAACCTGGATCCTGACGGGATTTTCGGATCCGTCTGTAATATATACTTTTTGTATTGCGGCAGATGAATACTTATGTATATCACCGACTTTAGATCCCGATTCAATTATCAGAGGTATCCTTGCCCTTCCGCCTTCCATATCACATCCGTCAGCCACAAGCACGACTCCCGCTTCAAGCGAATGTATCCTCTGAGTTCCCATGTGACCGATTATACCTTCATAAACAAGAGATTTGATTATTAACTGCATTTTAATGTTTCCGGGATACATATCTATTAGAACATTCTCAATAATTTTATCAGTCAGAGTTATGGTCATTTTTTCGTGACCGTCCCTGCCTATGCTCATTCCTATATCATGTAAGAACGATGCAATAAAAACAGCTATTCGGGAGTCTTCGATATCACCGATATTTTCCAACTCAAGATTGAATTTTATTCCGGCTTTGTCCATTATATTCATGATCTTCATTGCATTTGAGGCTACTTTCCGCATGTGAACGGGACCGTGATCGTTGTAATTCAGCCTTGTAATTGACACTGTATTGGCGTATTCCTGAAGAATCTCTACTTCCTCATTATTTATTAGAATTTCCGCTAAGCGAAGAACTTTACCTTCAAGGTGACCGATAAGGGATCTGTCAAGTGCATTCTGCTTTTTCGATTTCATTATTAAGCCTGCTTTTTTATATTCAAATCCAAAGGTTTTATTGCTTCGCCCCAATAAACCGTAGTATGAGGAAACGGTATTTCAATATTTTTCTCATCGAAAGCATATTTCAGTCTTCTTCTGTACTCTCTTCCGATCGCCCATTGCGATAAAGGAACAGTCTTGATTCTTGCTTTAATTATTATAGAGCTGTCTGCAAATTTATCAAGTCCCAATATTTCGATAGGTTCCATTATCAGATCTTTCAATTCTTTATCCGTTGCCAGTTCTTCTCCGACTTCTTTCATTATCTGCATGACTTGATCAACATCTTCTTTATAAGCAACGCCTATCTCAAGTACGATCGCTGACCATTCTTTAGTCATGTTGGACAAAGTATCTATCTTTCCGTTCTGAAAAATGTGTACCGTGCCTGTCATATCTCTTAAAGTTATAGTTCTGAGCTCTATTTTTTCAACCATACCGCCTACACCGTTTATAATGGCATAGTCTCCTCTTCTGATCTGATCTTCAAGAAGCATGAAAAAGCCCGATATAAAATCTCTGACAAGCTCCTGAGCTCCGAAACCGACTGCCAGGCCTATTATTCCTGCTCCGGCTAATATGGGAGCTATGTCAATGCCTAATTTTCTAAGCAGTATCATTATAAAAACGAGCCATATAAGTAAATTACCTAGCCTTCTGACTATGCCCATTAAAGTTATAATGCGCTTTTCAGCTTCGTTTTTTAATACTGTTTCATAATTATTTACTCTGTGAAGCAAAATGATTTTTAATTTATCTACCAGATATTTTTCAATTTTGAGCATAACGACAAATAGAAGGATAATTAAAAACAGAACCGGTATTTCCTTTATTACCCAATCTATTAATTGATTAGTTATGCCTAACCAATATTCCTGCGATAAAAATCTTTCCATAATAAATCCTTAAATTTTATTTTTCTCAAATATACGAAATTTAAAGTTAATAATCATTCTTTAATTCATTATATCTGAAACAGCCTATTTCATGGTCGTTCACCATTCCGACGGACTGCATCATCGCATATATTATTGTTGAACCGATGAATGTCATTCCCCGCTTTTTCAAATCCTTTGAAATCACATCCGATAGTTCACTCGTTGACTGAATGTCGCGCATGGTCTTGATCTGATTATCAATCACCTTCCCTTCTGTAAATTTCCAGAAATATTTATCGAAAGAGCCGAATTCTTTTTGAATTTCAATAAAGACCTTTGCATTCTTAACTGCCGATCTTATCTTCAGCTTATTCCTGATAATCCCTGCATCTCCGATAAGCTCTTCTATCTTTTTTTCGTCATATTTCGCGACCTTCCTGACATCAAAATTATCAAAAGCTTTACGATAATTTTCCCTGCGCTTTAATATCGTGATCCATGACAATCCTGCCTGAGCGCCTTCGAGAACAATATGTTCGAAAAAGTGCCTGTCGTCATGAACCGGCACTCCCCATTCATCATCGTGATAGTCCAGATATATCTGACCGCCGTTCACGCACCATTGACATCTTTTTCTCAATTTTCACTCCTTATATATTCTTCATTAAAGAACTGTTTTCTGAACCATAATTCAAACACAGGATCAAGAAGTTCGATCTTTCCCTTTTCATCATTTATCATATCATTATTGATCAGAATAGCTTTATTTTTCGAAACATTTCTCGGAGTACCGAGTCTGTACTTCTGCATAGTATCGTTGGAAGTAAACTGAGTTTCTCCTTTGCATATAGCTTTTAACAAATTAAGTTGTGTAATACTTATAGTCTCGATCTCTTTCTGAAAAAGAGGTGAGTTAGCATTAATAACCTCATAAAGAGAATCAATGATTTCTTTTTCCGTTGCGGCCTTTTCTGTTTTTGACCATGTATAATGCGAAAGCTGCTGTACATACCACGAATGATCTATCATGTATAACGGGATCAATTCCGTATTTTCTCTGCTGATACTCTTCCCTGTACGCTTGAAACTTTCAGTAATAAAATTTATCCAGTCCTCGCGCGATATTTTCTGAAGAAGCATTATATCGCCGAACCTATAGAAAGGTTTTGACGGCTTACTGAAAATCTCAGTAAGCATATGTCTTTTGCTTCCGTACAGGCAGTATGTGACATTTTTATGCTTCTGCCATTTTGACCTCAGTTTCTTTTCGAACTCCTCATATCCCTGATATGTCGCCAGATTCTGGAATTCGTCAAGACAGATCACAAATCTGAAATTCTTCGCAGCAGAAATTTTTTCCGGAAGATCAAGTATTTCGTCCTTATTCTTCTTTAACTCCACCCAGTCAAAACTCAGGCTGAAGTCATTTGCCGGATCTGAGCCGATGCTGATCTTAGGTACGATCTGTTTGAAAAAATCCTTTACCGATTTTACCCAGTCCTGCCATTTTGAAGATGACGCTTTAAGCACTTCCCGAGCGAACGCTTCGAGAAATTCCTCTTCACCTGATACCGAAAACAGATCTATCATCACAATTCTGATATCTTTATGCGCTGATAATATATCATCCGCCACTTT
>JAKLPX010000384.1 GCA_022013635.1 Candidatus Delongbacteria bacterium | reverse complement strand
TACTATTATTAGTAAAGAAGGAAAATTATAGTCACTTGAGCCTTGCCCCCAAAACTCTATACCCGAATTTCCATCAACATCACAGATTTCAAATCCAGTTCCACCATAAACCTCACCCATACCAATATAGTGTGTTGCATTTGTTTCTATCTTGCCAAATGCTGACTTTAAATAATTTGTTGCTACACTATCGACTGTCATATGAGCAAATGAAGCCTCTAATTTTCCTTCTTTACTAATAATAGTACTTTCAACTTCTACACCGGCATTTTTTGTTACAAAAGAAATATGAGAATTATGAGTAGTGCTCGATGTAGTCCATATATTATCTTTCACGAATCTAACTTTTCCCAGCGAACTTGAACCATCCCACCCTAAATCACCATAACCACCTAGTGCCTCCAAATTAACATAACTGGCAACATTAACATTTCTATTCTCAAATTGTATAGTAGGAGTTGTTGTTGAAGATTTTGTGATAACTATTTCATCCGTTTTCAGTATATCTATCTTCCCGACATTTTGTATTCTGGTCGAATCGGCTGTTATGGTTGCAGTTGTAGCATTGATAGCAATTGATGAACTTGAAGGATTTGTAACACTTACCGAACTCATGCGGATACTTAAAGCATTCGGGAATACTATTTCGGTTGCGTGTGTTGAATCGTCCCAGACGGCTTTTGCACTGTCAATCATTGCAAGATTTATAGCCGTTTCTCTGACATCGGTATATGCTTTCGCATCAGTCAAGGTTACTTTTAAACTGTCCGTTAGAGCCTGAGTTGAATCACTTATCATAGTTCCGTAAGCTGTAGTTATAGCAACTTCCCTGACATCGGTATAAGCTTTTGCAGAATCTAAAGCGAATTGCGTAGAGTCACTTATTGTAGTAAACAATGAAGTTGATCCAACAATGTAATCTGTAGCTGTTATATCTCCACCAGCCGAAATATCATTATCAAAATCAAATCTATCTTCATCCTCCATGTAAGTTATTGTACCGTCATTATCATATCCATTAGAAATGACATAATAATCTATACCATCTTCTCCATTAAACCAGCTTATAAGATCGCTTCGCATATCCATTGTTGGGGTTGCCGTACCTGCGGAATTTGGAGGACTCATTCTAATATACGGATTAACTCCATAGTTTACATTCATCTCGCCCGTCTGTTTAGTTCCTGTATTATCAGCTACCATAGCTATTTTAAGCGAATTAACACTTGAGCCTTGATCGGTAAATTCAAGTCCTGTATCGGAAAATTCAGCTCGTAATGCACCGTTAGTTGCAATATTAACCTTACCGTCTGCGCTTGAATATATACCGTCTGCATCGTCTCCGAAATTCAAAGTAGGCGTACTTGCATCGTTTTCTAAAGGTAAATATAAATGGGAAGTCAACCCCATAGAAGTACCAGTTACACTTCCGGTAACTCTTACATCACCCACAAGTTTTATCCCTGTAGCATCGGTTATTACACCACTATCAGGGTTGGTTATAGTTAATCCATTTAAAAATGTTAATTTGGTTACAGCCGCCAAACTATCTGCAATTCTCGCAAGAGCATAAGCCTTACTATCTGAAAGGTTTACTTTCAACGAGTCGGTCAATGCTTGCGCACTGTCTGAAACCATAGTCTCATAAGCTGTAGTAATTGCAGTTTCCCTGACATCGGTATATGCTTTCGCATCGGTCAAGGTTACTTTAAGGCTGTCCGTTAATGCACCCGCACTATCGGCAATTTCTGCATGATAATAAATTCCTGTAGAATCCAATTTGGTCAATAAACTTTCACGCATTGCCAAATTAAGAGAATCAGGATACATAAGCAGAGTATCTACACTTCCTCTGAATAATGTACTATCTCCACCACACTGCACAACAATCCAATCTGCACGAGCTATTTTATGTACAGCGGCATCTTCTACATTCCCACCTGCACCTATCAATATCAGCATTGATAATATTATGAATAAAAAAATTATTAGTTTTTTCATTTTCTTAATCCTTTTCTTGTTTTTAATAATTCATCTTTTATAAATATAGGTTCGTTTTTCATCATTATAGCTTCACCATACATAGCACCTGAATTTGCACAATTTAAAAACACAATATAATAAATTATTGATTTTCTTTTTGACATATTTCTGAATATAGTTTTTCTGCCTATCATATTTTACCCGATATATGTTATGTATAATTTACCAGCAGAAATTTCAGTTATAGAACCTGCCGCTCCTGAATACATTTTTGTTCCAACCGGCATTATAACTATTTGTGGCAATCCTACAGATAATGTAATTTCATAATTGGTTAAATAATCACTACACCATGCCGGTTTGAAATAATTATAAGTTCCTGCGCCAGTTGTCGAAATTGATACTTGTATAGAATCCTGCGCAACAATCCCATCGCTTAAACTTACATCGTAAGTATCAGCTCCTAATGCTTTATAAGCCATTTTATAACTCCTTCTTTTTTAATTTTTCAGCTTCTTCATCTTGCTTGCGCTGTGCGTCTTTAGCAAGCCTTTCTTCTTCATTTTCTATCGGCTTGATTTTAATATTTGACATTTCGGTTAATCCGGCAAGTGTGCCGTCTGGGCTGCCTAAAAACCATTGATTATCTTTCGGTTCTTTAGCACCTGCGGCTACAGGGAATCTTTTTAATATAGCAGCGTAATCTACCGGTATTTTCGCATTTTGCATAAATTGCATATCTTCCAGTGGAGTATCTTCAGTTAAATCAAATAGTAATTTAGGTAATGTGGTTTCAGTTCCAAATCGCTGCCAAATAGCGTATTTAATTACGATATTATCTATGTTTTGTAATGTAAGCGCAACTTGCTTAATTGAATTCTCGAGTTCTGTAGCTCCAACTTTAGCACTTGCATAGCTGCCGCCCCTTTCCGATTGACCACCAAGCAGTAAAGTACCTAATATCCTTAACTGAATTACAGAATCTAAATAACCTAATATCTTAACAAAATCCGTTTGAGCTGTAGGAAGTAATGTGACAATATTGTCAATATTCGGTAATGCAATACCTGACCCATTTTCCACACCAGAAAGATTATTCGCTATTCCTTGCGCTTCGAGAGTTAATTCATCGCCTTTTTTGTTCGTTTTGTAAATTGCGACAAATGACGGTACGGCTGCTTTCTTAGCGTATCTCGCCTGTACCAGCATAAGAAAATTCTTTAATGTGATTATTGGTTTTAATTCTTTTAAATCCGAATTGCCTTCTGGATGCACGAAATCCGGTTTATTCCTTATCACAATGAAATTATAAGGATATTCACGCGTTATATTCGTTCGTGTAGGTGTGTATATTGTATCACCGTAATTACCAAGTGTTTTATCTGTGTTAAATGTATAATTACGGTAATCCTCATGCTTGAATCCATATATCCTTTGTGTTTTCGGGTATATTATATCACCTATAATTTCATAATCTACCGTTTCCCACAAAACCTGTATAACCGCATTGCTAAATTTGCTTGCTGAATATCCCTGCCTGTGATAATCATCCCAATTCAAATTATTTTTAAGTTCCTTTGCGAATTCAGTTACCGGTAGAACTACTCCATTGAAATCATAACTGCTTTTCTGGCTTGCTGCTGAGCCGAGTAATTTCTCTCTATATGATCTTACAGCCGGATCGTTATCTATTGTCTGCGCATCATCAAATTCAAAAGAGACAGTATCGTCTAAAATATTTAATAGATTTACATAACCCCAATCTTCATTCAATATACCTACATGAGGTTTGATTTTTTCACCAAAATCAGGCTCTCTGGTATTTTCTACACTCGCTACAGCCATAAGTGATTTTACAGTTACAGGTTTAGTATAATTATCAATTACATCTTTCTTATGTTTCTTATAATTCGGGTCGAATTTCTTTCCTTTATACTTTGTCATAAATCCTCTTTATATTACGAAACAAGTTTTCTGTATAATCTATTCTCTTCCGTATCTGCTTCTGGTACTATACCTATACCGAATTGCTTATCACTTCTTGTATTCACATCTGAATCGGTAATGAAACGCATACTCCAGCAATCGGTAAAATTAGTTGACCTGCCAATCAAATTAGCTATTTCGTGTTTTTTGGTTAATTTGATTTTCTTATCTGATTCTTCGCTTTCTCTATATATTTTCTCAAGCTCTTTACGGAATTCATCTCTGAATTTCTGTCTTGTGTAATGCTCGGTATATTCACCAAATCTGAATATATTGAGGTTTTCTGCAAATACAGGTATGTTTTTCAATACCATATCACTCGCTACCCAAAATACCTGATCCCTTAACTGATCGAATCCAGATGGATTATCTGATGAAGCACGCTCGTTATTCAAGTAATCAACAATAGGCTTGCTGTGTGAAATGTATTCAAAACTAT
>JAKLPX010000383.1 GCA_022013635.1 Candidatus Delongbacteria bacterium | reverse complement strand
TGGGAAAAAAGAAAAAAATAGATCATTAACATAAAAACTCCTCCGCTGCTTCGGTAGCGGCAACATATTATCAAGGAATATAATATATATGAACACGGTTGACTATCACATACCAGTCTTACTCAAAGAAACAGTGGAGTTGCTGGTTCAAAATAAACACGGTGCTTATCTCGACTGTACTTTGGGCGGAGGCGGTCACGCAAAAGCCATACTCGAAAATCTCGAAAAAGACGGTTTTCTTTTGGGTATTGACAGAGATAAAACGGCTATCGAACACACAGATGAGGCACTTAAGAAATTTCCGAATTATAAAAGCGAGAATATCAGTTTTTCAAAAGTCAACGAACTTGATCAAATAGTATTCGGAATGAAATTCGACGGGATTTTACTTGATCTCGGAGTGTCATCAAAACAGATAGACGACCATTTAAGAGGTTTTTCTTATTCAGGTGAAGGTAACCTTGATATGCGCATGAACACCGGAGAAGGATTAACCGCTTATGATATTGTGAATACCTACGGAGCAAGGGAATTAACTGAAATATTTTATAAATTCGGCGAAGAAAGGAATTCTAGAAAGATTGCGGAGAGGATCGTTCAACTGAGGGAGAAAAAAAGTATATGTACAACTATGGAGCTTTCAAATTTAATATCGTCCGTTATTCCGAGAAACTTCAGGGTCAAAACACTATCAAGAATATTTCAGGCATTGAGGATAGAAGTGAATAAGGAATTGGATGAATTAAATACGGTATTAAAGCTTAGCTTAGATATTTTAAAACCGGAGGGCAGGGTTGCCGTCATCTCTTATCATTCGCTTGAAGACAGGATCGTAAAGAAATTTATAGCTGAATACTCAACCGGCTGCGACTGCCCGAAAGAATTACCGAGATGTGTCTGCAATAAAAAACCTATAATAAAAGCGATCACCAAAAAGCCGGTATGCGCAACAGAAAAAGAAATTATACAAAATTCCAGAGCAAGAAGCGCAAAATTAAGAGTTTTTGAAAAAATTTAACCGGAGGGAAATATGTCTGCTCAAAAATATGTAAGAGGCAACGGGGCAAAAGCGTTAAAGAAAAGATTTTCTATATTTAATCTCTTTATTAAGTTTTCGCTTTTTCCGCTGATCATCGGGTTATATGTAATTCTTCAATCTCAGGTTAAATCAATTTGCAGGGAAACAGACCAATTGAACGCAAAGAAGAATATTTTGGCCGAAGAACTGGAAAGAATCACATCCGAATACGATAAGATGATCGCTTACAGCGAAATAAGCGAATTTGCCATGAAAGAACTGAAGATGAATTATTCCGTAAAGAATATGAAGAGTTTTACAGTCATTGATAAAAACGAAATTTTCAAGTCGCAAAACACTAATGAATTACCTCAATTATTCGATACAAATGTCAATTTAGCTTTAATTGAATCAGATGAACAAACAAATGAGCGTTAAAGAGCAGCTGAATGTTTAAAAAAAGACCTTCGAAATTAAAGTCTGAAAAAGAATTAAAGAGAAAAATTATCTCGAGGGTTATATTTATCGTCTTATTGAGCTCAATAGTTTATTCGGTAATAATTATCAAGCTGTATCAGGTTCAGATTATCAGGCACGAATATTATTCAAAAAAATATAAAGAACAATCAGGCAAGAAGATTACGATTTATGCCCCGAAAGGAAACATATACGACAGAAAATATTGCAAATTGGCTGAAAACATCGGACTTAACTAT
Organism: Candidatus Delongbacteria bacterium; assembly: GCA_022013635.1. Taxonomy (GTDB): domain Bacteria; phylum UBA4055; class UBA4055; order UBA4055; family UBA4055; genus JAKLPX01. Next base: position 1,383 of record JAKLPX010000383.1, on the reverse strand, counting down.
GCCTTTGGCGTAAATACCAGGTTCGTTAAGGATAAAAATGATCTCTCAAAAAGAATTTCAGAAATCACAGGGAAAGACAAAGAAATATATGTAAAGGAATTAAATTCCAAAGAAGGTTTTGTTTGGGTAATAAACAATCTGACGGAAAAGCAAAAAAACAGAGTTCTCTATGTATTGAACGAGGAAGAAAGTTCTGCCGCGTCGTTTAAACTGACGGCAAACAGGGTTTATCCACAAGGAAGAATAGCCGGACAAATAATCGGATATACGGATATTGACGGCAAAGGTTTAAGCGGCATTGAGAAGGAATTTTGGAATGAACTTACCGGTACTGACGGCTGGGAATACATTTATAAAGACGCGAAGCAGAAAAAGTCATTCAGCACGGAAGTTAATAAAAGAGAGCCGATTCCCGGAAACAGCGTTGTTCTGACGATAGACGATAAATATCAGGCAATAGCGGAGGACGAACTCGAAAAAGCAGTTATAAAATGGAAAGCAAAAAAAGGCGTTGTAATTGTTATGGAACCAAAATCCGGGGAGATATTGGCAATGACAAGTTTTCCGAATTTTGATCCCAACAAAGCAGGGGATTATGATCCTTTCGATAGAAAAAACAAGGCAATCACAGATATGTACGAACCCGGATCTACTTTTAAGGGAATATCGGCAGCGGTATTATTTGACGAAAATGCGGTCAGCGAAGAAGATATGTTTTTTTGCAGTAATAAGGGATATGTTCTAGGTAAAAGAACAATCGGGGATTCGCATGAAAACGAGAATGAATGGATGAGTTTTAAAGATGTAATCGGACAGTCGAGCAATGTGGGCACTTTGCAGGCTATTCTCAAATTAGATAAAGACAGGTATTATAAGTATCTGAGAGATTTCGGTTTCGGAAATAAAACGGACATCGAATTAACCGGAGAAGTCAAAGGTAATTTAAGGAAAGCCCGAAGCTGGAGCCAGACTACAATGCCGACTATGAGTTTCGGGCAGGGCATCAGCGTAACGCCTCTTCAACTGATTTCTGCGTATTGTTCTATAGCCAACGGGGGCTGTCTTGTAAAACCGATGATCGTAAAGGGAATAATTGATAAAGACAATAAAATTTTAAAAAAATACGACACACAGGTGATAAGGAGAGTGATCAGCGAAGAAACTTCATTAAGAGTGAGGAAATTGCTGAGATACGCAGTAGAAAACGGTACGGGAAGCAACGCAGAAATATCCGGTTTCAAAGTGGCCGGAAAAACAGGAACATCACAAAAAGTAGATGAGAAGACCCGCCTGTATTCAAATAAGAATTACGATGCGAGCTTTATCGGAATGGCTCCTTACGACGATCCGGCTTTATTATGTCTTGTCATATTAGACTCTCCG
>JAKLPX010000382.1 GCA_022013635.1 Candidatus Delongbacteria bacterium | reverse complement strand
TTATCCTAATTTTATCCCCCAATGCCATCACCTTTTTTAAGTTAACAATTTAGTATTATAATATCATAATCTTTATTTTACAAATCAAGAAAAAATTAAAGAATTTTTTTTAATCGCTATTGCATAAATTCTATTTATAAAGTAAATTTGCAGTCGGAAATATTGACCTCCGGTCATGGAATTCTGTGTAAGTCAGAAACTGCCCCGCAGCCGTTACAGTCGGATCTTTTACCGGATGAGTCGCCGCAATAATGCGGTTTCTTCGAGGGGAGATGTAATTGAAAAGAAGTTTCGTCAAATACATTCCTGCTCAACTCGGCAGGATTTTTCGTTTAAGGATATTGGTAATTTTAATTATTTTTACGGCTGAATTATTTTCAGGCAGTGTAATTTCGGGTATTATCAGGGACGAAAACAGTAAACCGGTGCCCGATGTGAATATCAAGCTTTATCCCAGCGTTTTCGGTACTATAAGCGATGAGAACGGAGAGTTTAATTTTTCACGAATAGCGGAAGGAAAATACAGACTCGTTTTCGAGCATATTTCTTATCAATCGAAAGAGATCGAAATTATTTCGAAAGTTGAAGATGCTGTTAATTTATCGGTAATTCTGAAAACAGCCGTCGTAAATCTGGAACCCATCGTCGCCGAAAATGCTTATGAAACTAATTCCCGTATTATCATAAACTCGCGGGCAATTACGCAGTCAGGATCAAAAAATGCCGAAGAAATATTAATTAGCGTTTCAGATATTAATATTGAAAATACCGACGGTTCAAAGTCAAGGGTCTCCATACGCGGAACCGATTCAAAACACACTTCGGTCTATCTTGACGGTGTGTTATTAAACTCGTCTATGGACGGCTCATTCGATCTTCGATCAATTCCCTCAGAGATGATCGAAACGATAGAAATTTTTACATCAGGAGATCTGATCTTATCCGGTAGATCTGTCGGCGGAATAATCAGCATTAAAACAAAGAAAACGGTTTTGCAGAATGAGACGGCTGTGGCTTATTCTAATAGTTTCTATATGAGCGACAGGGATGAATTTTCTGCCGGCAGAATGAATAATCATGATTACGATACAAGCGTAAAATATTCATTCGGCAAAAACTCAGGAATGTTTCTAACATATTCAGGAAGCAGAAACGGGAACGAATGGTCATATATTAACGCGGCGAAAACTGACGAATACAGATACATAAATCATCAGAATATTCCAAGAATTCAAACCAATGACTATGTCTATTCTGATAATATTTTCGCGTCATTGAATTATTCAGCCGACCAAATTAATTTCAGTCTCGGCGCAAATTATTCCGAGTCTAAGATAGGAATGCCGGGCTGGTATGATCAGCCGTATTATTCCGCCTATGCAAAAAAAAGAAATTTAGCTGTGAACGGATCGGCTGAATTTGTAAAAGTGAAAAGATATTCGGTCAATTTAGAAAGCTCCTATAATTTGAAAAACGACAAAACTAAAATAGAAGAGATCAACGAATTATTCTTCGTTGATTCAGATGATGAATTTGAAAATATTAAATTCAAATTATCGTTAAAATATTCATTCATGAATTTTGATCTGAGATCAGGAGGAGAATATTTTACTGAATCGGTAAAATCGAACTCTCTAGATTTGAGCGAGAGAAGCAGGGACATAAAATCAATTTATTCTAAGTTGGAATATAATGATAATATTTTCATTGATGATCTTAGCATTCATATATCGGGCGCAGTCAGGAAGGATTTTATATCGGGCACGGATTTTGAAAAACCATTATTTTCTTTAGATAATTCACTAGAATATAACAAAGGAATATTCACAATAATTCCGAAATACAGCTATTCTCAAAGCTATAATCTTCCGTCTTTCTCAGCACTTTTCTGGGCTGATAATCTCTTCAGCACAGGCAATCAGGATCTTAAGCCTGAATATTCCGTACAGCATGAAGTTTCACTGTCTAATTCATTTAATTTTAATGATCTTAAAATAAGGCTGAACTACAGCTGGTATGACAAATCACTCGATGATCTTATCGTTTGGATAAAACGGACAAACGGGAAATATTCTCCCGAAAATTTCAAAGAGGGCAAAATAAACGGGCATGAGATTTCTGTGGGAGCGGATACTTTTAACGACAAATTAAAGCTGGATATTTCTTATTCTCTTATGTCTGTAAAGCAATTCACCGATAATATAGTGACGGATGATAAGTATACTATCTATAAGCCTGTCGAAACTCTGTTAATAAGTATGGTGTCGGGGATGTGGGATATTCATACATCATTCAGAGCGAAATACAATGGTAAAATGTACCTGAACGAGACCAATTCGATTGATATTTATCCGTTCTGGCTGTTCGGTGCAACGGTTTCAAAGGAATTTAAAGTGTATGATTCTGAGATAAGACTTTTCATCGGCGGAGAAAATCTTTTAGATGAGCAGTATCAGGTAATCTATGGCTATCCGATGCAGGGAAGAAAGATCGAATCGGGAATAAATATAAAATTTTAAAAAAGGAGAAATGGAAATGAAGAAAATTATGACGGTTATCGCGGCTTTAATGCTGTCGTGGAGTTGCACGGACTACGAAGGAACAATAAATCCGGTAAACAAGGATGGAAATATCATTCTATTCAACGGACTTAGTGATCTTGGAACATTGTCTGTTATTTCAGATGATGGTGAAATATCGAATGATATTCTGAGTGTGGGTAAATGGCCGAATCATATAAGCGAATATGATGGAACTTTGTTCGTGGTAAATTCAGGTAATAATAATATTCAGATGATAGATTCAAAATCATTGATAAATCTTGGATCAATCGAGCTTGCAGAATATTCTAATCCGATGAGATCTGCCTTTTGCAAAGGCAAAGTTTATGCGACAAACACATTTGGCGCAGGGATTGATGTTTACTCATTTGCAAAAGACTCTTTAAAAACGATACCGATCACAGGTGTTCCGGCAGAGAATATGAATGGCGGGACTGATGCTATACTGACGAATGGAAACAAAGTTTTCGTCGGAGTTAAGAACATTACTTACGATCAGAATTGGATCGCACACTACGGCGAGGAATACATTTTAGTTATGGATGCTATAGCCGATACAATAATAACTTCATTTGTGGGCGGGATAAACATAGCTGATATGCTTATAAATGATGAAAATGAGCTTCATGTGCTGAGCACAGGTAACAGAGATGATATCGGAGGTTTTGTAAGAGTATTTGACATAAATGAGATCAATTATAATAATTACTCTCAAGTTGATCTTGGGTCTCAACCGAGTTCTTTTACTCTAAAAGACGATGGAATGATCTATGTGGCTGTCTCAGGATTAAATCCCGATTGGTCAGGATTCGGTGGCATTATGAAGTATAATTCCGTAAATAATGAAATTATAAACGGAGATCAAGACCTGATATACTCATCAACAGAGAGCGGCATCATGGACATCTGCATTGACGGCTACGGAAAAATTTATGCACCTCTTTTCAATAAGAACGAATTGGTGATATTTGAGAATGATGTCGTTGACACAATTTTAACTACAGGCACCGGACCGCAGGGATTGGTTTTTGTGAAGGAAGAGGAATAAGTATTTGTTAATTAAATATATGAGAAGAGGGAATTATATTCCTTCTTCCACAATCATGATTTCTTCTTCTGTCAAGCCGTAGAGAACATAGACCATCCGGTCAATTTCGGTATCAGTTTTGTCTATTTCAGCTTTGATTAATTTGAGTTTATCAGTTACGGAATTAAAATATTCTCTCCATCTGTTTGTCTCTGCACCGTAAGTGAAATCTATTTTCTGTTTTATTAGCTCTATTTTAAAACTTTCAAAGCTTAGTTCGTAAAATTTTTCAAACTTTGAAGGGATTTTTTCTATATGCTTTTCTTCCCTAAGTGTAGATAGAAAATTATCCGTTTCTGAATAAAGCTCTTTATTCAAGGCGAGCATGACATCTGCTTTTTCGATAAAAGGCTGTTTTGATTCAGGTATAATATTCTTGATTGGTAATTTTATCATTTTGTTTGCATCAAGCCTAATTCGACCTCCGCTTTCGTTATCCCCAAATGCAGGGAATAAATATTTTTTTACAAAACTAAATA
>JAKLPX010000381.1 GCA_022013635.1 Candidatus Delongbacteria bacterium | reverse complement strand
ACAACAAAATATCAAACCTAAAGAATGAGGTGAAATTTTATGAAATTTTTTGAGAAGCTAACATTATTATTTCTGATTGTTCTTTCTTGTCATTTGAATGCAAGATCAGCACCTGATGGTAATGATTCAGTTACCGGCGTTTTGACTTCAGACTCTAAAACCGTACTACCGATTCAGGAGAACCGTGTTCATAAAGCAGGATTATTCTGGCTCAATGTAACAAATAACGGATATTTCGGAAATCCTGAAGGATTCATTGACCCGTGCACAGGTCTGGAAGCAGTTCGTGCCAGTATGCCGGGAGGAAGCGGTCAGGAATACATGTTTGTATCAGGCTTAATGTTTGGCGGTTACCTTGAATCGGACACAATTGCTGTAAAAACGGAAGCTAAAGCCTTTGAAGGGCCGCTTGTCACAACGGCTTTCGAAGACTGGTCAGGCAATCCTATGCCGAGGGAATGCTGGCCGATCGGTTTTGAAGATGATCCTGACGGTACAGTAAAAGGCAAAATAATTGAAACTTCAAACATTCAGGGAAAAGTCAGCTGTCTGATGCAGGATGTTTATGACCCTTCAGCGACAGCAAATGAACAATTCTCGACTTGGTTCAGCGACAAATATGTTAACAGATACTACGCTACAGGTATGGATGATTATGACAAAAGAGAACATATTCCGCTTGGAGTAGAGGTTAAACAGAAAACTTATGCATGGTCAAGTACTTATGCCGAGAAATTCATTATTGTCGATTATACTGTTTATAACAAAAATGAAGACGGAAAAGACATATATGATTTTTTCATGGGTATTTTCTCTGATTTTGATGTAGGTATCAACTCACGGGAATGGACTTATTTTCATTCGGATGATGTCGGGGGTTTTGTTCATAAATGGGATAAGTATATTGATCCTGCTACAGGAGAAAATAAAACAGTTGATTTAGATATTGCATGGACGGCAGACAATGACGGAAGGAATTATACCGGATCAGACTATTTTACAGCATCAGGAGAACCTTCTGCAGGTGAGCCGTTGAACGGTGCAAAAGGGGTAATAGGGATCAAAGTGTTGAAGAATCCTGATCCTGAACTGAAATATTCTTTTAATGTGTTCAATAATAATTCCGATGAAAGTTATGACTGGGGTCCTAGATGGAAAACGGGTCTTCACTCTGATTGGAAATACGATATGACTCCTGAACAAAAGGGATACGATGATACAAATAAGGACAGCCTGTATAATTCAGCGGGGCAGTTTCAATACGGAGGAAGAACTGAGGGCAGACCGCTTGGAGACAAGGGGAAATATATGGTAATGTCCAATAATGAAATAGATCACAGTTTTCTCGATATGAGAGAAGTATATCTCGGAGTTTTCGAAGATCCTGATTATCTGGCAGGAACTCCTTATGCACAGGCTGATAAATGGAGAAAATGGGAAATGAACGGAGGTTCGGATTATGTTGATGGAAGCGCAGCAGAATTAAATAATCTGGCAAACGGGAACGATGTAAGATTTATGCTGTCGTTCGGTCCGCTGGGAGAAAAAACATCAATTAATGTTGCGGTAGATACTGACCTGGACAGTATTCCGGATAATTATATCAACAAGGAAGTATGGAAATTCGCTTACGGAGATTCGCTTAAATTCACATTGGTTTATCTGACTGGAGAGTATTTCAACTATTCACTCGAGCAGGATCCGAATTATGATAATATAAACATAATAGATCTTAACGACGGGCTTGATAAAACTCTGTATGAACAAGGCTGGTACGATATATTTAACAGTTCTGTATGGGTAGAAAGAATATACGATACTCCATTATTTGATACACCCGTCACTAAGAATGGGATTACAAAAGGCGACGGCTGGTACGGAGAGGATGTCGGAAAGGACGGATTATTTGCCGATCTGAATTCAGGAAATATGTGCTGGTGGTTAAATGAACCATACCCGGGCGTTGACGAAGGAGAAGGAGACAACGAATTGACGGTTTTCAATTCTCCAAATCCGGATATTTACGGCTGGACTGCGGCTAGCGAGGATGATCTTTTACCTTACGGTAATCAGGATCTGACAGCAGACTTCGGGTCTGTGGTAAAATATACAAAAACCGACGGTCTTGTTCCTGTCAATTCAATGGTCAGATATGGATTTGACAACAAAAGGCTTGATTCGGGAGACGGTGTTCCCGATCTTCAAGGACCTCAGGCGCCGCCATCACCTGATATAATTGTAGAAAAAACAGCAGAAGAAATAATAATCAGCTGGTCATCGCATCAGAAAGACAGTGAAGGCAATTATCTTAAGATAGGTTCAGAACATTCCATAGATAATTTTTCAAGAATAAATGATTTTGAAGGATACAAGATCATGGTATCGTCAGAAGGAGATCGGGAAAGTTTCATTTCTTTGTTTTCAATAGATAAAGTAAACTATTCATATCAGAATATCTCAAATCCTAAAGAGTATTTGGATTACCCTATCGAAACAGATAATCCCGACACAATGGAACAAACCATATTTACAGGCGGGAAAGTGTGGCAGCTGGTTCCTTTTATGCAGAATAATTCAATTGATTCCGATCTTTCTGCTGAGGGATATTGCTATCATGTTGAAAAAGATTCAAGCCAGATATTGACAGCGGGAATAGTGAAAAATTATACAGTCAGTCTGAATAAAAATATTTTAGGACCGAGAAGTTTTGTAGCTGTATGTTCAATGGATTTCGGCGAACCGAAATACGGAGTGGAACCGCAGTCATCAGATCCGACATTAAATGCTGTTATGTTGTCTAATATTGTTAAGGCTACGGCAAATGATCCGAGCATAGTTCCGAATCCGATAAGAGGAGATAAGATTTACACACCTGACGAATGGTCGAATGTAGCTGATCCGTCTCAATGGAACGAAGGAAGTTTAGTATCTGTATTTATTGATATTCCCGAGAATTGCGTAATCAGAATATATACATTATCAGGTGATCTTGTGAGGACTGTCGGACATGACGGCGGTGATTTTGATATCGAGCACAAATATAAACAGGTATGGGATCTGAAAAACGATAACGGAGATATTGTTGCATCAGGGATATACTTGTTCTCGGTTCAGGACGCTGATAATAAAAAAGACGATTTTATTAGTAAATTTGTCGTAATTAGATAAAACCGGAGGATTAAAATGAAGCTGATAGCCATATTATGTTCGATTTTAATATTTATTTCATGCTCTACAGATTACGACGGGAACGAGCCGGCTGCCGAAAACCCGACTCTTTCTATATCCGGGGAAGGTGTGTCATTTGTCAATTCTCCGGTCAGAGTAGAATGGTTCGGAGAAATCGGAACTGAAACTGACATGGATTACTATTACTGCGTAACGACTGATACAACCATTACTGCTCAGACAGCTTTGACTACTCTGACCGGGGAAAAATGGATAACAACTAAAAATAATTATGCCGACATTTCTTTTCCGATGGTCGCATACAACGGCACTGTTGTTTTCTATAAAGATTCCATTTATCAGGATTTGGAAGGTAATGAGATTTCTGTTAAGATTGCATTTTCAAAGATATTTGTCTTCGCTCAAAATTCAATAGGAACCCGTTCACCTGTTAACGAAAGACTTTATTCAAGAATAAATCAGAAACCTCAATTGTTAAAAATTGAATCTGAGGAGCTGGATTTTAGCAGTGATGATGAGATCGTAAATATTTATGAAGATAAAATTAATCTTTAAATAAAATATAACATAGATGAAGAAAAATTATCCAATATTATTTGTATTATTTGT
>JAKLPX010000380.1 GCA_022013635.1 Candidatus Delongbacteria bacterium | reverse complement strand
TAAAAAAGAAAAAGAGATTAAAAGCAAAGAACAGTCTGTTGAAGATAAAAAGAAATATCTTGACTCAAAACAGGAAGAAATAGACTTAAAACACAGAGAAACTTTGGAAAAACTTCAAAGGATCAGCGGATTGACAAAAGAAGAAGTTATTGAAGAGTTGAAAAATCAATTGATTAACGATGCTAAAAACAATGTGGCAAAAATAATTAAAGATATTAAAGATCAGGCAAGAGACACTGCAGACAAAGAAGCGAAAAATATTGTCGTTAACGCGATTCAAAGGACAGCCGCAGATCATAGCGCCGACACTACTTTATCAGTCGTAAATTTACCGAACGATGAGATCAAAGGCAGGATTATCGGAAGGGAAGGAAGAAATATCAGATCTTTTGAACAGGCTACAGGAATTGAAGTTATTGTTGACGATACGCCCGGAGCCGTTGTTCTTTCTGGATTTGACCCGTACAGAAGAGCAATTGCAAAAAATGCGCTTGAGAAATTGATTCAGGACGGCAGGGTTCATCCGGGTAAGATAGAGGAGATCGTCGAGAAATCTAAGAAAGAACTTGAGAATGAGATCAAGGAATTGGGCCAGGATACCGTTATGGACCTCGGAGTTCATAATTTGAATCCTGATCTGATCAAACTAGTCGGAAGGCTTAATTACAGAACAAGCTACGGACAGAATGTGCTTCTTCACTCAATCGAATGCGCCAAGCTTTGCGGTCTTATGGCAGCCGAACTTGATTATGATGTAAAAATGGCGGTAAGAGCCGGATTACTTCACGATATCGGAAAAGCGGTAGATCAGTATCAGGAAGGAACTCATGTCGAACTCGGTATTGAATTGGCAAAGAAATATAAAGAGCATAAAATTATTATAAATGCGATCGCATCTCACCACGAAGATGCTCCGATCATGCACCCTATCGCTTCTTTGGTAATGGCTGCTGATGCGATATCGTCATCAAGACCGGGCGCAAGAAGGGAAACATTGGGGAATTACCTTCAGAGGCTGGAAAAGCTTGAGGCTGTCGCGATGGGTTATGATGGGGTTACTAAATCCTACGCTATTCAGGCAGGAAGAGAGATCAGAGTGCTCGTTGAAAACGAAATGGTTGACGATGCCAGAGCCGATATGCTTGCAAGTGACATAGCCGAAAAAATTCAGAATGAGATGAAATATCCCGGACATATTAAAGTGACGGTTATCAGGGAATACAGAGCGAGCAGCATAGCGAAATAGACTCTCTAAAGAAGAAAGAGGTATATGGAAACCAAAATTTTATTTATAGCCGATGTTGTGGGAGAGCCAGGAATGAACATTCTTGAAAAAGCTCTTCCCAAACTCCGTTTAAAATATAGTCCCGATCTGGTCATCGTGAACGGTGAAAACACCCGCGCGGGAAAAGGGCTGTCTGAAGGACTGGCAAGAAAATATTTTCAGCTCGGAATAAATGTTATCACAAGCGGAAATCACATCTGGGATTTTGCCGCTTTTCATAATACGCTGAATAATCCGGCGTTTTCAAACATACTCAGGCCTATGAATTATCCCGAAGGCGTTCCGGGGAGAGGTTCCTGTGTTGTCGAGGCTTCTAACGGAGCAAAAGTCTGCGTTATTAACCTTCAGGGCAGAACCTTTATGGCGCCGATAGACTGCCCTTTTAAAAATATCCGCGAGTATATCACAAGAATAAATTCTCAATCTAAGATAACATTTGTGGATTTTCATGCGGAAGCAACTGCGGAAAAAATAGCAATGGGTAAATATCTTAACGGTTATGCCACGGCTGTAATCGGGACTCACACTCATGTTCAGACGGCCGATGAAGAAATTTTTTCCAAAGGAACAGCTTATATCACCGATGCAGGTATGACCGGACCTTTTGACGGAGTGATCGGTATGAAAACCGAGACCGCGACTAACAGGCTCAGGTTTCAGACGCCGTTCAAATACGAAATAGCTGAAGGTGACGCCAGATTCAACGGTGTTTTTATTATTGCCGACAGCGATAGCGGAAAGGCACTTTCGATAGAAAGGCTAAACTTCAAAGAAAATGACATTTAATGAAAAAATTGGGAGGTTCTTATGAAAAAAGCGTGCTTATTTCTTGCATTGGTGTTTTTATCGGCATTCGGAATGACTTTGTTTAGCGGAAATCCCGAAATAATTCAGAAAACGACAGATCCGAAACAAATTTCCGAAAACAATAACATTTTTATGATGAATGCTTACAAGCTTTTAACTGAAAAAGATGATAATATTTTCATATCTCCATACAGCATCACTTCTGCGCTCGCTATGACTTATGCGGGATCGGCAAATAAAACCGAAACCGAAATGGGCAAAGCTCTCAAGTTTACCGGAAATAGTATCAATTTCCATGAAAATTTCGGTAAAATCACTCAATCAATTAACGAAATATCTAAAAAGGGCAATATTGAGCTTACTGTCGCAAACAGCCTTTGGCTTGCAGACGGATATAAATTTCTTGATGAGTTTTTAAGAATCAACAAAACATTTTATAAAACCGAGACAACTAACCTGAATTTTGCTGAATCTGAGAAATCAAGAAAGATCATTAATGACTGGGTGTCGGAAAAGACAAAGGATAAAATTAAGGATCTTATACCCAAAGGAATTCTCGACGCGCTGACAAAACTCGTTTTAACAAATGCCGTATATTTTAAAGCGGAATGGGCTGAACAATTCAAAAAAAGCGGCACAAAAGAGTCTGAATTTTATACTTCTGCCGATAATTCCGTAAAAGCTGAGTTGATGAATCTGAAACATAACTTTAATTATATGGAAAATATGGAGCTTCAATTTATCGAAATGCCGTACAAGGGAAATGAAGCGTCAATGTATATACTTCTGCCGAAAGAAAGAGACGGTTTAAGAGATATTGAGAAAAAGATAACTTATCAGGATATAATTAAATATACGGAATCGCTTCAAACGAAAAAAGTTGATGTTTTTTTCCCGAAATTTAAAATGTCACTGTCTTACGAACTCAGGGAGTTGATGGGTAAATTAGGCATGAAGGAAGCCTTCAATAAGAAAGCTGATTTTTCAAAAATGACCGGCAAGACAGACCTGTATATTTCAGCTATTATACATAAAACCTTTATTGCGGTGGATGAAACTGGAACCGAGGCCGCGGCGGCTACCGCAGTGGTTATGAGGATGAAATCCGCTATGCCTAATCCCGATTTTGCGACTTTCAGAGCCGACCATCCGTTCTTTTACTTTATAAAAGAGAAAGTAAACGGAACGATACTTTTCGCAGGCCGTGTCGTTGACCCAAGCAAAAAATAAATGCTTGATAAAAGAAATCCATACACCGGATTCGGACAGGCGCTTCTAAGCATCGGTATCCTAAATCTGATAGTCAGAGCAAATATCGTTCTTGATATAATTATTTCCTTCTTTTTTATGGCAAAAGGCGGGTCGTTGATCCGCGATAAGAAATGGGCTCATGACTCAAAATGGAACAAAGCATTAACCATAATCGGGATGATCTATCCGGCAATAAAACTTTTCTGGATTTATTTTTATATGTCTGACACTTTAATTAGAAATTCAAATATTCAGATTACAAAAGCAGACATTATATTTACCAACTCTTTATTCTTAGTCCCGACAATAATTATTTCGTATTTCGCGTATAGAAAATTGAAGACTAAAGAAATAATCAATAAGGATTAATTTCTAAAATAAAAGAAAGAGAGAAATGTCCAATAGAATAAGAGAAAATTACGAGTTTTATAAAAAGAAATATTACAGCGGAAGCGACATATTTTGCCCGTTCTGTCCCGGATTTTTCAAGCTGATAAAGTACAGATTTTTTGATTCACCCGTTTTAGATTGTCCGGTCTGCAGTTCTACGATTGACGAAAGAACGATCCTCTTGTTCCTTCAGACTAAAACAGGTATGATGTCAGGTGAACTGAAGATACTGATTATAGCTGAAGAGGGCAGGATCACAGATTATTTCAAAAACTTTCCTAACACCGAAATTAAGATATATTCTGAAACGGGCGATTTTTCAATCAGGGACAATTCCCTGAAAAACAAATATACCGACGAATCCTTCGGACTTATAGTATGTAATTATATATTGGAAAAGCTTCCTGAGTATAAATCCGTTATTAAAGAATTGAAAAGAATACTTAAACCGGAAGGCCTGCTTATGCTCCAGGCTAATCTGGATTATAAAAATGAAAAAACGGTAGAAATGCCGCTGACACATTACAAAGACAGATTTATGATGTATGGAATTCCGGGAAATTACAGAAGATTCGGGATGGATTATGCGGATATCATTAAATCTTACGGGCTTAATTTGTCCAGATTAATGTTTTCATCCGGATTTGACGGACTGCCTGATAATTCGTTAAAAAAGGATGAAGTAATTTATTTAGTGTATAAAACCGAATTCCCCAAGATCATGGACAATATGGATATTTTAGAAGATGAAATCGCCGTTCAGAAATCGAATTCCGGAGGAGGGGCTTTAACCGGATTAATGTATATAGTATTTTTTATCCTCCCTGAAATATTTAAAAAATCACTTTTCTCATTCGCCGGCAACATTAACGAAAGCGAGGATAATAAAGGAAAATTTATATATATGCTTTATATAACGATTTTAGGACTGACGATTTATTGGGGAACATTAATATTTTTTATTTCAACGGAAAATTTGATTGTACACTGGCTTTTTGCCGCACCTGTTTATGTTTTAGGCGGTTTTGGCGCATTATCAATTATGGGCGGTTATGTTTTTTTAAACGATCAGGCCGGAATTTTTAAAAAGATTATTGTCGGTTTTTTTCTTTTTATGTCGTTATGGCTGCCGTTTGTAGCCGGATTTTTCAAATGATAATAATTCAGGCAACAGTAATATTTTACTTGATAATATCCGCCTGACTTCTTATTCTTAGCGTCTGGAAATGAACCTACGGGATGACTTAACATGCAGGAAAATAAAAAAGACAGATCGCGTCTTATTCAATTCGTCAAAGAAAACGAATATGAAATTAGTCAGCTGCCTGATAGCTATCGCGATTATTTTACAGATAAACTTGATCTCATATCAATTGACGAATGGATAGAACAATATCGCAATAATAAAAATACCATCACTGTTGATGTCCGTTCTGAAGCTGAGTTCTCGGAAGATCATCTTCCCGGAGCGATAAATTTCCCGATCCTGAACAACTCCGAAAGAGACGAAGTCGGCTTTCTGTATAAACAGGTTTCACCCAAAGCTGCTTTATTAAGAGCTTTGAAAGCCGCCGATAATAAGACGGAAAATATTCGTTCATTCTGCGAAGGATTGAAGGACAAAGAAGTTTTAATTTACTGCTGGAGAGGCGGAGGAAGAAGTTCTGCTGCCTGTCATTATTTTACGCAGTACGGATTAAAACATCGTAAAATTGCAGATGGTTACAAGTCCTACCGAAGCAAAATATATTATTTATTCTACGAAGATCCCTCATCTCTGAAATTCATCGTCCTTGCCGGACTTACAGGCTGCGGCAAGACAGAGATCATCGAAAACCTGACCGGAAAGATCCCGGTCTTCGACATTGAAAAAGCTGCCGGTCACGCATCAAGCCTCTTCGGGCACATCAGATTCGAAGTTAAGACCGATGACATACCGGCTTCTCAAATTCAGTTTGAAAATAAATTGTTCGAGCAGATAATCTCAAATAGTAAAGCCGGTCTTCCCTTCCTGACCGAAAGCGAAAGCAAAAGAATTTCAAACTTCAATATACCCGATGCTCTTTATAAAAACCTTCTCTCTTCACCGGTCATTCAAGTTAAATCCTGTATGAAAAAAAGAGTCGAAAGAATTAAATCCGAATATTTCTCCGACGGGGTCGAAAGAGCATATAAAACTGTAGAAAACTCAGACTTTTTAATGAGATTATTGGGGCATGACAAGATCAATTCACTTCTCGCTCTTCTGACTGAAGGCAAAATTGACGAATTCTGCGAATGGTTCCTAAAAGAATATTATGACATTAGATACGCTACAAAATTTAACAAGATAATCACTCAGGTCGTGCATAACGACCTGCTAAAAGCTTCGGATGAAGTATCCAAAATTATTGAAACTAAGCACTAATAATATCTTCCGTAAAGAAAATTCTCGTCGTAATTAACCGGTTCAAAATTCTCGTCTTGTACCTGTATATTAATCCTTCGGAACTTAATATCAACCAGAACAGGTTTGTTCACTGTATATTTACCTTCAATAGTTTCATTTAAAAACTTAAGAAGTACTCTGGTGCTTTTATTTGTAATTTTTTCGTTATTCATTTTAAAACTCAAATCCAAATAGTGTGCCTGAGGGATCTTTATCGTTTAGTTTAAGCACAACCTCATCATCAGAAAAATATATCGGTCTATCTTCGCTGTCTG
>JAKLPX010000379.1 GCA_022013635.1 Candidatus Delongbacteria bacterium | reverse complement strand
TCAAATTTCCTTTTCTTCTCTCAAACATATCCCGGGTTTTTTCAATTTCGCTTACCAGTGATTTTTCATCAGGAAGTAACATCTGATATTCGGTTGCCATTACTTTGTTCGGAAGTCCTTCGAGCGGTTTAGTACCTTTCTTTAGCATAGATGATTTATTTTTTGAAAGAGCAGTTCTTTCATAAAACAGTGATGAAATCTGCCTATCAAGCTGAGGTTCCGACCAACCACCCCGTAAAGCTTCTGTTTCATAAAATTCTCTTGCACTGGGATTTTTTACTGATAATAACCTTACATAATGTGACCAAGGCAGTTTAAACATGTTCGACAATTCTCTTAATGTCAATTGTTCAGAAGGCTTCTGAACAATTGGATCGGATTCAATTTGTTCTTGTGATTGTTCTTACCGAAGTCCTTCTCGCTTCTTCTATAAGATTTAGAACGCCTCGAAACATTGTATCATAATTTTTCTTTAATTCCCCCGAATTCGATGGAATTAGAATTTTTTCTTTTCCCATTTCACTTCTCCTCTTTCTTTTCAACTTTCAATTCGGGGTTTGCCGAACCCCACCAAATTATTTTCTTATATGCAATATAACAGAGATGAGTGTCAAATAGTGACACTCATCTTTTTTTATGTATTTATTTTTGATATTTTTTTTAGAGATTATTACTAAATTTTCAACCCATAAGGTTCGATGACCTTATTCAACGTATCCTTACCTTCAAAATATGATAAAAGAACTCCGTAATTGGTGAAGCTGACACCTGATTCGATCAGGTCTTCTATTCTGGAGGCTATAGCCTGCTGATCGAGCATGCAGCCGCCGCAATGTATTACAAGTTTGTATTCTTTTAACTTATCGTATTCGGCAAACACCCTGCCGAAATAATGATCGACCTGTATCTTTCCTTTTCCGAACATTTCGTCAATTTTGCGCGGTATCTGAACCGTTCCTATATCTTCTGCCTTTCTGTCGTGATTGCATCCTTCAGCTATCATGACTTTATCGCCCGATTTAAGGTTCTCAAAAGCTTTGACACCTTCCGCAAAAAGCTCAAGGTTTCCTCTGCTCAAAAAATTTATCATCACGATAGAAAATGTTGTTACCATATATGAAGCGTCTTTTGTCCATTTTGAGATAATGTCCATTGCCTGAGAATCCGTAATCAAAAGCTGAAGCTTGCCGTTGGCGTTCAAATGAGAGATGAACTCATCAAATCTTGCTTTTTCTTCTTGAACTTCCTCTGCGATTATGCTTCTCGCCATTCCAAGATCCATCCTGTAAGCAAATGTCGGAATATACCTTCTTACGAGATATTCCTCTATCATCATCTGCGGCCGTAAAAATCTTCCTTCCGGTGACTCTTCATCTATCGGAATGTTTAGAAAAACTATTTTATCCGTATCAAGCCCGGGTAAAAGCGGTGTGCGGGACATTTGAAGTTTTGAATTCTTCTTTATAAATTCAATCAGATGAGTATAGTTTGACCTATCTGACAGTTCAAGCTCTATATAAGGATATTTATTTTTCGAGTCGATCTTGGCCGAAACAGCCTCCCTTATGCATGGTAGTCCTTTGAATTTATTATATACGATAAATATTTCCTTACCTCTTTTTTCAGAAACGGAAATCACTTCGCTTTCGGTTGCATAATCATCGTTTTTATATGCAGCGTTATTCTCATTTATAACCAGCAGAACGATATCTGACCTTTTTAAAGCATTGAAAGTCTTTTCTTTTTTCTTTTCGCCCAGAACGCCTTTTTCGTCAATTCCTGCGGTATCGAAGATCTTTACCGGCCCGAGTTCATGAATTTCCATTACAGTGGTTTTTACATCGGCTGTGGTACCCGGTGTGCTGTCAACGATCGATGTTTCATGCTGTGTAAGAAGGTTCATCAGTGTTGATTTGCCAGAATTTACGCGCCCGAATATTCCTATATTAATCCTATTCATTTGATTACCTGAATTATTTACCGGTTTTTAATCTTTTGATAAAATGTTTTGAATCGCCCCATTCGCCCAGACCTATATCAGATCCGGTTGATTTTATCCTGCCTATAAGACAGCCGGTGCATTTTGACGCATCTTCGTCCATACAAGGTTTTCCGTCATACAACTGATAGCTTTCGCGGTATTTTACCGGAGTTAGGTTAGGCATTATAATATTTGCCCCGGCATTGATAGCTTTTTCACGACCGACAGGATCCAGTGTCTGCATCGCAGTTGCAGCTGCTATATTTATATCAGGCATCATTAAACGCAATACAGCTATCATTCGTAACGATAGATCAAAGCGTTCTTTTTTAGAAATTAAAATACCTTTATCTTTATACATCGGCGTGTGTTCGTTTTCTATATACGGTCCCATGCCTACCATATCCGCATCCAGTTGCTTAATGAACAATAGATCATTCGAAAGATTTTCAATTGACTGACCGGGAAGACCTATCATAACTCCAGTGCCCAGTTGATATCCTATGCTTTTAATTAAAGCCAGGGCTTCTACCCTATTATCATAGCTGTGAAGCTCATTTGATGGGTGATATTTAGAATATAACTCTCTGCCGGATGTTTCGATACGAAGTAAGTACCTGTGCGCGCCGGCTTCAAACCAGCGTCTGTATGTTTCGGCGGATTGCTCGCCTAATGATAATGTGATTCCGAGTTTATTGTCAGAAAGTTTCTTCATTTCTTTTAAAAGATGCTCAATTTTTTTTACGAATCTTATGTTGCTCCTTTCTCCCGACTGAATAACGATACTGCCGTAATTCTGTTCATAAGCAAATTTTGCACACTCAAGAACTTCCTCATCCGGCATAGTGTATCTTTCCTGAAGTTTATTCCCAAGGCGGATACCGCAGTAATAACAGTTCTTTACGCATATATTTGAATATTCTATTAATCCTCTAAAATAAACTTTTTTACCTACTGTGCTCTCTTTTATCGATCGGGAATATGACAACAAAATATCCTGTTCATCTTTTCGGAAAAGTGACAGCAAATAAATAATATCTTGTTTTGAAAATTTTTTCTTTTTCAGAATTTTCTCTAAGATTGTCATGAAATATTTCCTAATAATATATGTCTCTTTTTCCTTCCTTGATCGCCTGAATATTCTCCCTGACCTTTGTAGCTAATCCAAGTTGACTTATGCTTTCATCAATTGTCTTTTCGATCAGAGCATATCCTTTAGCTTTAAGCCTATCATTAGCAAAGTCTTCAAGATATTCTGTAAAAGTGAAAATCGCATTAGGGTAGCAGTGAGCTTTAATTAGCCCCGGTTTTGCCAGGTCCATGAAGTCCTTTCCGACCCTGCCTAATCTGTAACAGCCTGTGCAAAAGCTGGGTATATGGTCAAAATCAACAATATCTTCGATCACCTCTTCAAGAGATCTGTGGTCACCAAGAGAGAATTGGGCATCGCTGTGGTTCTTCTTTGTATATCCGCCCGGATCGGATTTTGATCCTGCACTGATCTGAGATACTCCGAGATGAAGTGCTTCTCTTCTCATTTCGGCATTTTCTCTTGTACTTAAAATAATACCTGTATATGGTACTGTAATTCTTAATATCGCAATAATTTTTCTAAAGTCACTGTCCGTTACAGGAAATGGAGGATGTGATGCCACATCTGATCCTGTAGCGGGTTCGAGTCTCGGAACAGATATAGTATGAGGTCCGACACCGAATTTGCTTTCAAGGTGCTTAATATGCTGTAATAGTGCCACGATCTCATATTTATAATCTGTAAGTCCGAATAAGATACCTACACCTACATCATTTATTCCTGCTTCCATTGCTCTGTCCATAGCTCCAAGGTGGTACTCAAAATTTGCTTTCGGACCGCTTTTATGCATCTTTCTGTATGTTTCTTCGTGATATGTTTCCTGAAACAGCTGATATGTTCCAATTTTCGCCGCGTTCAATTTTTTATAATCTTCAACTTCCAAAGCAGCTATATTCACATTTATTCGTCTTATATTACCTTTAGTGACTGTAAAGAAATAACTTGACTATTATAATTATTTTTCATATATTTAGTTATGAAAAAAATAACAGACATACAGAAACGGTTTGATTTAGCAAAAAGCTTTCT
>JAKLPX010000032.1 GCA_022013635.1 Candidatus Delongbacteria bacterium | reverse complement strand
CCCTGAAATTCTTAGACATAATAACATAGACAAAACCTTTAGTTGCAAGACCTATTATTATAACCGTATAGAACATTTCAGCGGTAAAATCTTTTTCCGTTTTAGATACTGCTGCATAGAATACACAAGCTATCATCACCACAAGGAATGCAATATTCCCCGATTTAAAATGAATACTGAGCTCTCTTTCATCCTCGTATTTTTTTGCCAAACCCATAGACGCGAGTGTCGGACGCAAAAGAAATGCGATTACGATCGTCACCATAAAAATATCCATCTCTGTCACTGCATATAATATCATACCAAGCGCGAATACACCCCAACCCCACCAGAATATCGGATCCTTCTTTTTAAACATGATCTGCCTCCTCTAAAATAAACAGTTCTTCAACTGTTGTTTCAAGTTTCTCCGCCAACTGTAATGCCAGTTTTACAGACGGAGCATAGTCTCCACCTTCTATTGATACGATCGTCTGCCTCGACACCTTTACCATGTCGGCAAGTTGTTGTTGCGATAGTTCTTCACGATTGAATCTGAATTTGCGTATGTTTGTTTTCATAACATTTTTCTCTTACATAATTATATCTCAACTGTAATGTAAACAATATTTATCAATTTGTCAAGTTTTATTGTCATATTGACTATTTTAATTGTCTTTATGTGTATGTTTCATTCCACAATTATTTTACTTGACAACAAGATTTTATTGATGTAAATTACAGTCAGTGAACATTTACTTACTTGGAGTTAAAAAATGAGCCAACTGACTGAAAGACAAAAAGAGATACTGGAAAATGCTATTAAGATCATAGCTAACGACGGCATTCAGAATCTAACTATTAAGAACTTGTCGAAAAGTATCGGTGTTACAGAAGCGGCATTATATCGTCATTATAACAGTAAACATTCTATCTTACTTTCTATATTAGATATGTTCGAAGAGTTTTCTAAAACTCCGGCTGATATTTCAACAGGTCTGAAAGGTATCAGATCATTTATCATGAACAGATATGATAAGTTTATGACAAATCCTGAACTCTCCAAAGTAATGTTCTCGGAAGCTGTATTTATTAATAATGAAGAACTTTCAGAAAGAATGAGGCTGATAATTCACGGTCACAGGAAGGAAATGGAAGTTATGATCGAAGAAGCTAAATCGAAAAATGAAATAATAAGCTCGATCGATACTAAATCCCTATTCCGAATGATCATAGGTTCAATGAGACTTCTGGTAACGCAATGGTGCTTTAATAAATATTCATTTGATCTTAAAAAAGAAGGTGAAATACTTTTTAACAATATTGAAAACATAATAAAAGCGGGGAAATAAAATGAAAAGACAAATTATTAAGATCGACGAAGATAAATGCAACGGATGCGGAAATTGCATACCTGATTGCCCGGAAGGAGCTTTGCAGCTGATAGATGGTAAAGCGAGATTGATAAGCGATCTTTTCTGCGACGGGCTCGGTGCATGTATAGGGAACTGTCCTGAGGGAGCGATCTCAACCGAAGAAAGAGAAGCTGATGCTTACGATGAAGCTAAGGTTATGGAGAACATTGTCAAGGCTGGAAAGAACACTATCAAAGCCCATTTCAAACATTTGAACGATCACGGACTCGATAAATATGTTAATCAGGCAATACAGATCCTGACAGCAAAAGGTATTGATATTCCTGAATTCAGGGAAGAAAGCTGTTCCTGTTCATCCGGCGGATGCCCGGGTAGTGCTCCAAAAACTATTCATCATGATAATAAATCTGCACCGGCGACACAGTCATCCGGAATTTCTCAGCTTAGACACTGGCCTGTTCAGCTTCATCTGATAAATCAGAACGATCCGAGTTTCGACAATGCCGATATCCTCATCTGCGCTGACTGCGTTCCATTCGCTTACGCTGATTTCCACGAAAAATTTCTTAAAGGGAAAAGATTGGTAATGCTCTGCCCCAAACTTGATCAGGGAATAGAAAGATATATTGCGAAGCTGATTAATATTTTTCAGAATAAAAATATCAAATCTGTTTCTATCGTACGGATGGAAGTTCCGTGCTGTGGAGGCATCGAAATAATAGTTCAGAAAGCTCTTGAAGCTGCAGGTGTATCAAAAATGATAAAACTGAATGTTATAACAATTGACGGCGATATTCAATAACACTAAAAAAAGGAGTATCAAATGATCAGAAAAATATTAGATTTTAAAAAAGAGGTGCAGTATCAGGCAGGTTCGGTCGTCAGCAAGATAATCACTGCATCACCGGCCGGTAATGTAACTCTATTCGCATTTTCCAAAGGTCAGAAACTCAGCGAACATTCAGCTCCGTTCGACGCTATGGTACAGGTGCTTGAGGGAAATTGTTTAATTACAATTTCAGGCGACAAATTTGAACTCTCTGAAGGTCAGACATTGATCATGCCTAAAAACGAACCGCACGCTGTTTTCGCAACAGCGGATTTTAAAATGCTGCTAACAATGATAAAATAAAGGAAAGAAAATGAAAACACTATCAATAACTTTTATACTGTTCCTAGCTGCAATATTGACATTGTTTGCTCAAGAGAAAATTACCGGTCAACAGATTATTGATCGGGATACAGAAAATAAATTAGGAGGCACTAAAATGTTGGAAAGGAAATATGATTACAGCCAGAACACAGAAAAAACGATCGAAAGGATCATTGACGATGAAAATATTCACCTGAATCACATGATACTACCCAAAGGTGCTTGTCTTCCTGAACATTCTACAAATTCCAATGTATATTTTATTATTGTGAAAGGTACCATGTCGATGAAACTAGGAGAACAGGAAGAACAGAATTATACTTCCTGCCTGCTTAATGTGCCATTCAATATAAAAATGAATGTATGTAATAAGAATGATGATCTGCTTGAATTCTTTGTTGTGAAATCACCCAATACAAAAAATAATAATT
>JAKLPX010000031.1 GCA_022013635.1 Candidatus Delongbacteria bacterium | reverse complement strand
TTCATTATGTATCGTATGGAAAAAATATCATTTGAATATTATCTGAAAAAGCTGGAAATCTATCTAAGAAAAAATAGATTAAGAAATACATCTTCGAGAATTTCATTACTAAAATTTTTATGTAACAGCGAAAACGGTCTTCATTCCCATTTCGAAGCTGATGAAGCTGCAACATTACTTATAAAAAAAGACATTGGCGTTTCTAGAGCATCTGTTTTCAGAAACCTTTCGTTTTTTTCCGAGATCGAAATTTTGAGAAAATCAAAATTCGGAGAAAATCATTTCCATTATGAGTTATTATCCACAGAAAAAAATTATCATCATCATCTGATATGCAAGAACTGCGGGAGTTTTATTGAATTTGAAAATAATTATCTTCAGAACTTTTCTAAAAAAATTGCAAAGCAAAATGATTTTGAAATAAGCGATTACCGATTCGAAGCATTCGGATATTGCCATAACTGCAAAAAGGGAAAAAATGTATAAAATAAAAGTAAAAAGAATTTCGAAAGATGCGAAACTTCCTTATTATGCGCATCCGGGAGATGCCGGAATGGATGTTTTTGCGGCTGAAGAAAAAATCATACACTCCGGAGAATCCGCTCTGATAAAAACCGGTATTAAAATCGAGCTTCCAAAAAATACGGAAGCTCAGATCAGACCGAGAAGCGGACTTGCGCTAAAAGAAGGAATTACGGTTTTAAATACGCCCGGAACGATTGATGAAGGATATCGCGGCGAAGTGGGCGTGATACTTATTAATCATTCCAAAAAAGAATTTTTAGTAACTGTCGGCATGAAAATCGCCCAGATGGTCATCGCGCCGGTCTTTAGGGCAGAACTGATTGAAGTTAACGAACTTTCCGATACTTCGAGAAGTGAAGGCGGATTCGGCTCTACCGGTAAATGATACTTATGATCTTATCCATATCTTGGTAGTCTGAAAAAGGTAATTGACCCGGAGCGGTAGGCTCATCTTCGTCGGGATATGCATAAACTATCGGCGATCCGTAAAAATATGCTTTCAATCTTCCCTTTTTACCCATATCGCCCATTGGTACAGGAATGGTTCTGTCATTTATTTTCATTAAAGACAATAATTTTTCATTGTCGTGGTCGTTTTTACAAAGGCACGCAATTTTTATCATGTCGGGACTATAGGTTTCAGCTTCATTAATTAAACCTTCCAAAAATTCTTTTTCTGGAGTTAATTCGAAATTATGATACGACAGCATAATCTTACTTTCATGATTTTTTGCATGGCTGACCGCATGAGAAATATCTTCCGAATGCATATTCAGACCGAAATCAACAACATCAGCTCCGAATTCAATTGCTTTTAAAATATAATTTAAGCTTGTTTTAGAATCATTTTCAGTTATGTATGCGCAAATGCTGGTTTCGGATTTGGATAATAATAATCCAATATCGTCAATATCCGGTTTTATTAAATCCAGACGAAGTTCGACATTTTTATATTTTTCTATGAGTTCAATGCATTTTTCAATGCTTGTATTTGAAATACTAACGAATATCATTTATAAGCCCTTTAATTTCTTTTAATTTAATTTGATAAATTACAGATTCGCCGACATTCTTCAATAATACTATATCCAAACTTTTACCTGTTCTTTTCTTATCTTGGTTGACGGAATCTATCAGTTCGTCCGTGATAATGCAGTCGGGTAATCTCACAGGAAGTGAGTTTAGTTTGAGAATTTTTTCAAGTTTATAAGTAACCGAATTTGATAGCCCTGTTAATTTTTCCGACAATTTACACGCCAGTATCATTCCGATTGAAACAGCCTCGCCGTGCAATAATTTGTGATTAGTTAATTCGATGGCGTGACCGAACGAATGACCGAAATTCAGGATTTTTCTTAAACCGGACTCGTTCGGGTCTTTTTGAACTATATCTGCTTTAATATTGATGGTCTTTTTTATAACTTCCTCCAATTCGGTATCAGTAAAATTACTCAAAGGCTTGGTTTTTATCATTTTAAAAAGATCGCTATCATATATCACTGCACTTTTTATTATTTCGGCGGTTCCGTTGTTGAAATTCCTTTTATCCAGAGTTTTTAAAAATTTCGGATCAATGATGATCTTTTCCGGATGATAAAATGTTCCTATCATGTTTTTGAAATTCCCCAGATTCACTCCGTTTTTACCGCCGATAGAAGCGTCTATCTGAGCTAACAAAGTTGTCGGGATCAAGATCAATCTTGTTCCTCTCTTGAAAGTTCCTGCAATAAATCCTGCAATGTCGCATATAACACCGCCGCCGACACCTACAATAATAGTTTTTCTATCTGCATAATATTCCAGAAGCTGCGAATATATTTTTTTAATCGTTTTGAGATTTTTGCTCCTCTCTCCGCAAGGGAGAACGATGGTTCTGCCGAATTTCTCAATAATCTCTTTATACAGTTGATAAACTTTCTTATCCTTAGGGATCCTGAGAAGTATTCCTCTGAATGAGTCCATTCTGGTCTTATATCTGTACGGTGACAGGAAAATCCCGTTCTTATCGTCATAAACTTTTTTATAATAATCATATTCGTGCTTTACTTTATAGA
>JAKLPX010000378.1 GCA_022013635.1 Candidatus Delongbacteria bacterium | reverse complement strand
TTTCACTTGTTATAAAGGATATGAATACACAAAAAAAATATACCGTTAAAAAAGCCGTTGAGTTTTCGGATAATTCCGATATCATAATTTCTGATCTTAGAATGGTTTACTGGTCAAACGACGAAGATTTTGAAAACACTTACGAACCTCTGATCAATAATGTCGTTGATAAAACAAGCAGTTATACGGGAGCGCTTTTTGAGATAGTCACAAAAGACAATATCCCGGCTGATTTCAGCTTACGGTACAGAATACGGAACAATGAAGGTTTGGCGGTTTTCGACGATAATTTCAAAGGAGTGACTAAAGATAAACTTCAGCTTCAGGTTCTGAAAATACCGTTGGAAAATCTGAATGCGGGAAATTACAGGATAGATATGGAGATAAATATAGCAAAGAAAAAAATTCAGAGGAATGCGGTATTTTACCTGAGATGGAGCGACCTGTCATTAAATGTTACTGATATTAATTCCGCATTGGAACAAATGCTGTACATTACAGAGTACGATTCACTGGATCATGTGTTTAAAATGCCAGAAGACGAGCAGAAAGCATGGTTCAAAAATTATTGGAACGAACTTGAGCAGTCTTTAGGCTTAAAAACCAATTCATTAATGGAAGAATATTTCAGAAGAGTCGCCTATTCTATCATGCAGTTTTCTGTGCCTTTGAAAGCAGGATGGAAAACCGATATGGGAAAAGTATTATGCGTTATGGGCGATCCCGACGAAGTCCAAAGTTATCCTTTTGCAAAAAATCAGAAGCCTTACGAAGTGTGGATATATTACGATCTTGGCGTTCAATACATTTTTGATTATATCGGCGGCGAATACAGGCTGAGGAAATGATGTTATCATGAAAATCTCAATCCTTTCAAGCGGGAGCGACGGGAATTCGACCCTGATTCAATCGCCAGGCGGAAGTATCTTAATAGATTCAGGACTTTCCGGAAAAAGACTGATGGAAAGGCTGGATGCCGTCGAGGCTGATGTTCAGTCTATTATGAGCATCATAATCACTCACGACCATAGAGACCATATTGACGGCGCCGGTATAATTGCGCGGAAATTGAAGATACCTGTTTATATTCATGAAGATAATTTCCATACATCCGAAGCCAAATTTGAAAAGTGCGAAATAAAATTTATCGGGAATGAATTTACGATAGGCGATTTTACGATTTTACCGTTTCCCGTTTCTCACGACGGAACGGCAAATTTTGCCTACAGCATCATTTCCGGCGGAAAGAAGATCAGTGATCTGAGAGAGATTGGCGTGATTACAGGAATGGTAAAGCATAGAATTAAAGACAGCGATCTTTTGGTTCTCGAATCGAATCACGACCTGAAAATGCTTCATGACGGACATTATCCATGGTACCTTAAGCAGAGAATAGCGGGAAACAGAGGGCATCTTTCAAATTTATCCGCGGGCAATCTTATCTCAGAGCTTAATGATTTTAGATTAAAAAATCTCATTCTGGCGCATCTGAGCAAAGAGAACAACGACCCGAATCTGGCATTAGACTGCATGACTGCGATAAAAGAAGCGAATGATTTGACTTTCAATATCCACCTGGCATATCAGCACAAAGCAATTGAGTTTATTGAAGTATGAAGAACGAAAAAATAATTTATATTACCGCCGGCGAAGAATCCGGCGACATGCTCGGAAGCGAGGTCATCAGATCCATCAAAAAAATTCATCCTGATGTAATCATCAGAGGAATAGGCGGAAAGAAAATGGCCGAATGCGGACTTGAGCCTGTTTTCAGAACGGAAAAACTCGGCTTCATGGGATTTTTTGAACTGATAAAACATGCTTTCGTAATAAGAAAAGCATTTAAAACCATACTGGAAAAGATTATTGAAGATAAACCGGCTGTTATCCTGATGATAGATTTCTCGGAATTCCATCTAAAACTTGCAAAAAGGGTAAAATCAGCGCTGCCCGACACAAAAATCATAAAATATGTCAGTCCGCAGATATGGGCTTCAAGGCCGAAAAGGATCCATGATATCGTAAAATACTATGACTGTTTATGCTGTATCCTGCCGTTCGAAAAGAAATATTACGAGAAATTCGATATAGACTGCCGCTTTGTCGGTCATCCTCTGCTGGACAAATATCAGATCAATCTCGATTATAATGAATTTATTGAAAAATTCTCAATATCGGAAGTAAAGACTATGATCTCGATCTTCCCGGGAAGCAGGCTTCAGGAAATAAAAAAGCATCTGCCTGTCATAAAAGAATTTATTTATAAAATAATGACCCGCGGCAATATTGAAATAATCATCTGCAGGAGCGAAAATTTACCGATAAATATTTTCGGCAAGTATGCGCTTCCGGAAACGGTTAAGATTATCTCCTCCGAGTATCAGTGGGAAATAATGAAGTATTCAGACATAATCATCTGTAAAAGCGGAACTTCAACACTTCAAACCGCTATAGCCCAAACGCCGTCAATCGTATTTTATAAAGTAAATCCAATATCGTTTTTTATAGCTAAACTGATCGTAAAGGCAAAATATATATCCCTTCCCAATATCATTGCGGATAAACAAATAAATCCCGAACTCATTCAGGATGATTTCACAAGCAGAAATTTGATAAATGAAGTCGAAAAACTCCTTAACAGCAATTATATTTGTGAGTTGAGAAAAACCGGACTTGAACAAGTCAGTAAATTACTCGGCGGCAAAGGCGCAGGAAACAGGGTCGCGCAGGCAGTATCGGATTATATGGAGCGGGAATAAAAAAGTAAATACGGATTAATTGACCAAAATAAACAAATTTTATACTTGCATGAGAGTTTTCTTTCCTTATATTACTATACTTTAAAAGTTAAGTAATTATATGCAGGAATTTACATGAACGACATAAGCAAAATAGAGACACAATTTAAAGATAAAATCAAAGGCTTTTTGAATCAGAACTCATTTAACACATGGATAAAGCCGATAAAAATCGTTAATATTGATAATGATATAATATCTTTTCAGGTTCCTTCAAAAGTACATATTGATTATATCAAAGGACAATATAAATCCGTCTTTGAAAAAACACTGGTAGAGATTTTGGGTAAAGAAAGTCCCAGTATAAAATTTTTAATTGATTCTGAGACGGATTTCAATCTTGATCAAAAGTCCGTCTTTGAAAAAACCGAGAAAAAATCCAGAGATATTCCTAAAAGCAGGTTTGCTCCATACAAGGAAACATCCCTTAATCCCAAATACACTTTTGAGAATTTTGTTATGGGAAATGGAAATGAAACAGCTTATGCCTCCTCCATGCAGGTAGCCAATAATATAAAAAAGACTCAGTATAACCCCCTTTTGATATTCGGAGGTGTCGGGCTTGGAAAAACTCATCTCGTCTCCGCCATAGGAAATCATGTTTTTAACTCAGATCCCGGATTGAAAATAATTTATCTGACTTCCGACCTTTTTGTGTTTCAGATCGTAAACCACATAAAAAATAAAACAATTGACGATTATAAAAACTACCTGAGTTCAAAAGACCTCATAATAATTGACGATATTCAATTTTTCGCCAAAAAGGAGAAAAGTCAGGAAGAACTTTTTCATATTTTTAATCATATCTATTACAGCGGCGGTCAGATAGTGTTGACCTCCGATTTTCACCCCAATGAAATACACGAATTGGACGACAGATTGAAATCCCGATTTAAGATGGGTCTTATTACCGATGTAAGACCTCCCGATCTTGAAACAAGAGCGGCGATAATCCGCCTAAAAGCCGAAGAAATAAATTCTACTCTCGATGACGATATAGTAATGTTCATTGCAAACAATATAAATACAAATGTCAGAGATCTCGAAGGAGCGGTCAAAAAATTATATTTCTATTATTCCCATTTCAATAAGGAAATAACGATAAATAAAGCCAAAGAGATACTAAAAGAGCTTATTACTTCTAAAAAATCAACCCTGAATATTGATAAAATCCAGGATATCGTTTCAGAATTCTTTTCCATTCCAAAAGATCTGTTGATGAAAAAAAACCGCACAAAAGAAATAGCTGATGCGAGAGCCGTGGCAATGTATCTTTGCACAACTCAATTAAAAGCTACAACCACAAGCATCGGCGTCCACTTCGGCGGAAGAGAACACAGCACCGTTTCGCACGCAGCAAATAAAATTCAGAAAAAACTGACAGTCAAAGACCCTGAAACAGTAAAAATGATCGAAGAAATACTCAATGTAATTAACTTATCAACATGTTAACAACAGTCCGTTATGAATAACTTTATTTTACCATTTATAAACAAACCATTCAAATAATATGAACAGATTAAGAGATTTATTTAAATTTTCAAATGCTTGCTTTTTCGGGAGATGTAACATTATTCACATATTTACACCACTAATAATAATAACAAGTTATATAAATTAAATAGAATTATTAAAAAAAGGAGTCTAAATTATGATCTTCTCAACTCTGAAATCAAATCTGATGAATCAGTTGTCTTTAATCAATCCGATACTTCCGTCTCACAGCGCAAAACCCATTACGGAATGTATTATTCTTGTTCTGAAAGATAATGAACTGACGATAACCGCTACCGACATTTCAGTAACTTTGGTAAATAATATTGAAGTTAACGGCATTGAAAACGGAACGGTAGTAGTACACGGGAAAAAGTTTATAAATATAATCAAAAGTCTTCCGGATATAGTTCTGACAGTAAAGAAAGAAAACGGTATGGTCAAGATAATTTCAAATAACATAAAATTTGAACTGGCAGTAACCGAAGATTATGACGACTTTCCGACAACACCCAAGAATCTTTCCGGAAATAATCTGATAATAGATTCGTTAAAGCTAAAAAATTACATAGAAAAAACCGTGTTTACTGTTTCTCCTGATCAGCTGAGAGCAGTGTTGACCGGCGTGCTTTTTTCGCTGAAATTAAATCAGATCACGATGGTTGCAACAGATTCTGTCAGGCTTGTAAAACTTGAGGATAAAAATGTAAGGTACGAAGGTGAAGATACCGAAATGATCCTTCCGTCAAAATCTCTCCAAATTGTATCTAATGCGATAGACAGAAACGAAGAATGTCTGATCTATTTTGAAGAGAACTATGTGGAGTTCAGATTCGGAACCGTAGTAATATTTTCAAGACTGATTAATGGAAAATATCCGGCTTATCAGGCTATTATTCCGGCAAATAATCATCTTAAAGCAAAATTCGACAAACAGACTGCAATTTCAGCCCTTACCAGAGTTTCGTTGGCATGTAATCCTGTTACAAAACTGATAAAATATAATCTTGAATCCGGTCAGCTTTTAATAAATACCGAAGACAGTAATTCGTCTTCTAAAGCGGAAGAAAGCATACCTTTGGATTACAGCGGAGAAAAAATGCTGATAGGATTTAATTCTTCAAAAATAATCGAATTGTTAAAAAACATTGATACAGAAATGATTCTTATGGAAATAAACAGCGGTAAAAAACCGGTTATAATAAAACCGTTCGAATCTACGGAATCTTATGATTTAATGATGCTACTGATGCCTTCTTCCGTTGATAATTCGGGCAATAACTAAAGGATGAAACTAAAAAAAATAGAGCTTATTAATTTTAGAAATTACGAGAAACTCG
This sequence comes from Candidatus Delongbacteria bacterium, assembly GCA_022013635.1. Lineage (GTDB taxonomy): Bacteria > UBA4055 > UBA4055 > UBA4055 > UBA4055 > JAKLPX01. The sequence continues at coordinate 4,791 of JAKLPX010000378.1, read as the reverse complement.
AGCTTGAGTTTTCAAAAAACATAATCTGTTTTACCGGTTTGAACGGACAGGGAAAAACTAATGTTGTGGAGGCTATTACGGTACTTGGTTTATTAAATAGTTTCAGAACTCAAAATTACTCCGATATGATAAAATTCGATAAAGACTATTTTTTATTAAAAGGAATTTTTTTCAATACGAATAAACGAAGTATAGAGGTTCAGATAAGTTACGATAAAGAAGTAAAAAAAATACTCTTTCAGAATAAGAAGGTTTTAAGGTTTTCGGAAATTTGGGGCAAAATCCCGATCGTATATCTCATTCCCGACGAGAGCGTCATCACAAACGGACCGCCGTCATCGAGAAGAGAATTTACCGATAAATTACTGTCAATGATTGACGCAGAATATTTTGCGGCATTAAATTCATACAATAAGGTCATCAAGCAGAAGAATAAGGTATTGTTGACTGCAAAGTACTATGGAGGATGCGATACAGAAATGATTGGAATTTATAATTTTAAAATTGCCGAATTAGGCTCAAAAATATTTTTAAAAAGAAAGGCATTTTTAGAAAATTTTCTCGTATATTTCAAGGAAATCCTCTCATTTATTTCCGATGATCTTTATACCGGCGACATAAATTATGAAACAGTAATGGACCAAAAAAAATATTTCGAGAGTTTAACTCAAAAATTATCAAAATATTTTCAAACCGAGATCAAAAGAGGGACATCCTTGCTGGGTACCCACAAAGACGATCTCGAATTTGAAATTAACGGGAAATTATTAAGAAAATTCGGTTCGAAAGGGCAGCATAAAATATTTTTAGTGGCGTTGAAATTGGCCGAAATTGAGTATATAAAATCAGTTACAGAAGAGTATCCCATCTTCATCCTGGATGATCTATACTCCGAAATAGACGAAAGAAAAAGTCTTAAAGTGGCGAAAATCCTCGATAAGGATATTCAGACTTTTATTACAACAAGCAACAGCAGGATAATTGAGCAATTGGATATAAATATCACTCAGCTTTTCCGAATTGAGAACGGATCCTGCGCAGCAGTATGAAAAAGAGAATGGATAAAGCATACAACTCTCCGAGAAGGATTCCGAAAATAGATTCGGTGCTGGCATCCTTAGTTTCTTCCAATCCGGAGCTGTCCAAGTTAACGACTATTATGAATATTATGAACGCATGGAAAGAGACTGTAGGGGAAAAATTGGCAGAGGTAACAAAGATAGTCAAATATGAAAACAGTATATTGTTTGTTAAAGTGACCAGTTCTGTATGGAGAAATGAGTTTTTTCACATTGAGGACGAAATAAAAACAAGATTACGGGCGAAACTGGGTAAAATAAAAATAACGAAGATAATATTCGTTTAGTTTGGAGGAACAATTAATGAGCGAGTTTGATAACATTGATAACGAGGCATATTCTGCTGATACGATTACGGTTCTGAAGGGTTTGGAAGCCGTAAGAATGCGTCCGGCAATGTATATCGGGGATACTGGAATAAGAGGTCTTCATCATCTTGTAAACGAGGTTGTTGACAACTCTATTGACGAATCTTTGGCAGGACATTGCACACGGGTGGATGTTGAGATAATGGCGGATGGAGGATTGTCGGTATTGGATAACGGACGTGGAATTCCGATTGATATACATAAAGAAGAAAATAAACCCGGAGTCGAAGTTGCTATGACGATTCTTCATGCCGGCGGAAAATTCGATAAAGAAAATTATAAAGTCTCGGGCGGTCTTCACGGAGTCGGAGTTTCCTGCGTCAATGCGCTTTCAAAGAAAATGATAACCGAAGTGTTTAAAAACAGAAAGCATTATAAAATAGAATTTGAGAAGGGAATTACGACCAGTCCTCTGGAAATGATCGGAGAATCGGCTCTTAGAGGAACAAAGCAGACATTTTTCCCTGATACGGAAATTTTTGAAACCACGGTTTTCAATTATGAAACCATTGCGCATAGATTAAGAGTATTGGCTTTTTTAAACAAAGGGCTTATAATAACCTTAAAAGACAATAGGGAAATCTCAAAAAAAGAAGACGGAACTATGCCTTATTTTGAATTTCAGTACCAAGGCGGGTTGGTTGAGTTCGTTAAATACATTGACGAAAATAAAAAAAATGTATGCGAGCCGATATTAATCGAAAAAACGATCGACGATTATCCGATGGAAATAGCTCTTTCGTGGAATGATACTTACAGAGAAAATATAGAATCTTATGTAAATAATATTCACACAATCGAAGGCGGAACTCACGAAGAAGGTTTTAAATCGGCTTTAACAAGAGTCATAAACAAATATGCGCTTGACAGCAAGATATTTAAAAACGATAAAATGAAGCTTACCGGATCGGATGTGAGGGAAGGACTGACGGCGGTTATTTCAATTAAAGTTATGGAGCCGCAATTTGAAGGGCAGACTAAAACTAAGCTCGGAAACGGAGAGATAGCGGGCATAATTCAATCTTTGGTTTATGAAAAACTTCTTGAATGGCTGGGCGAAAATCCGAGAATCGCCAGAATGATCATAGATAAATGTACAGAAGCTTTAAGAGCAAGAGAAGCCGCTCATAAAGCAAAAGACCTTATCCGCAGAAAATCGGCTTTTGAAGGCGGTTCTATGCCTGCAAAACTTTACGATTGCACGAAAGGTACCGACACTATGGATTGCGAATTGTTTATAGTCGAGGGAGATTCAGCAGGCGGATCTGCCGTTGATGGAAGGGATATAAAATATCAGGCGATTTTACCGTTAAGGGGAAAAATACTGAATGTGGAAAAGGCAAGGCTCGATAAGATGCTTGCCAACGAAGAGGTAAAAAACCTTATTAATGCGATCGGAACAGGAATCGGAGAATCTGAAATAGACTTTGTGCCGGGTCAGAACGGGGATTCAAATGCGTTCTCATCAAACGGAGACGGGTTTGCTCTGGAGAAACTTCGTTACGGCAAAATCATCATCATGACAGACGCCGATGTTGACGGTTCGCATATCAGCACTTTACTGCTGACCTTCTTCTTCAGATACATGACGGAACTTATCAAAAGGGGACATATTTATCTGGCAATGCCGCCCTTATACAAGGTTTCAAAAGGTAAAATATCGCATTATATTTATCCAGGGCATGAGGAAGAGAAGAATATCCTTGTAGCCGAATTGGGCGGAGAGGACGGCAAAGGCGTCAATGTTCAAAGATACAAAGGACTTGGAGAGATGAATCCGGAACAATTAAAGGAAACGACCCTTGACCCGAACCAAAGAATGATAAAAAAGATAAGTATAGAAGATGCCGTCGAAGCTGACAGGATATTTACTATGCTGATGGGCGATGAAGTTCCTCCGAGAAGGGAATTCATAATTGAAAAATGCCATTTTGCTCAGAATATTGATGCATAGCGGCTATAAAATACGACAAGAGAAAGAAGAATGAATTTTAGAGACAACATAATAAAAACTATAGCAGCAAAGAAATCTGCCGTTTGTATCGGTTTGGATGTGGAATTAAATAAACTTCCGGCAGTTCTGAAAAACGAGAAAGATCCGATTTTAAAATTTAATAAAGAGATAATTGAAGCTACAAAGGATTTCGTAGCGGCATACAAACCGAATCTGGCATTTTACGAACAGTTCGGCGCGAAAGGCATAGAATATTTTGAAAAAACCTTAAGTTATATGGGCGAAGATATAATTAAAATAGCCGATGCGAAAAGAGGCGATATAGGCAATACTTCAAAAAAATACGCTTTGGCGTTTTTCGAACATTTCAACTGCGATGCGGTCACTGTAAGTCCTTACATGGGTGAAGATTCAATATCGCCGTTTTTAGAGAGAGAAGATAAAGGTGTCTTCATTTTGGCATTAACATCCAATAAAGGTTCTTTTGATTTCCAGATGCAGAAAATGAAAGACGGAAGATATTTGTATGAATTCGTTATTGAGAGAATAAACGCTTGGAATGCGAAAAAGAACTGCGGTCTTGTGGTAGGAGCGACCCATCCTGAGATGTTAGAAAGTATCAGAAAATCGGCTCCGGATCTGCCTTATCTTATTCCCGGTATCGGGGCGCAGGGCGGCGATCTGGAAAATACCGTAAAATACGGATTTGTGAAAAACGATGTATTAGCGTTGATAAATTCATCAAGAGGTATTATCTTTGCCTCCGACGGACCTGATTTTGCTGAAAGAGCCGGAGAAGAAGCAAAAAAACTGAGAGACAAAATAAATAATTTTTTAAAGTAAAATTGAAATGAGCAATCTTAAGCAGCTTATAGATTCAAATTTTTTGGAATACGCCAATTATGTCGTAAAAGAAAGAGCTATTCCGGATTTAAAAGACGGCTTAAAGCCCGTTCAGAGAAGGGTGTTGTTCTCAATGTTCCGAATGGACGACGGAAGATTCAATAAAGTTGCCAATATTGTCGGACATACGATGCAGTTCCACCCTCACGGGGATCAGGCGATAACCGACGCGCTTGTCGGGCTGGCGTCGAAAAACCTTTTTATTGATATGCAGGGAAATTTCGGAAATATCCTTACGGGAGATAACGCGGCGGCTGCAAGGTATATTGAGGCAAGACTGACACCGTTGGCAAAAGAGGTTCTTTTCAATAAAGAAATTACCGAATTTACGGATTCTTACGACAGGAGAAACGAAGAGCCTGTTGTTTTACCTGCAAAAATTCCTGTACTTCTTCTTTTGGGAGTTGAAGGAATAGCCGTCGGTATGGCCACAAAGATACTTCCGCATAATTTTAACGAAGTACTGCATGCTCAAATTGATTATCTT
>JAKLPX010000377.1 GCA_022013635.1 Candidatus Delongbacteria bacterium | reverse complement strand
TTTCCACAAAAAAAATATTTTTCATTTTTATCTTGACTTGTTCAAATAAATTTTAATAAAGTTAGAAAGGCTGATAACATTATTATCTTTTAAAAGGTAAGCACGAATACGCTTGATAAAAGAAAATTTGTAATAACATGTCATTAATATTTATTCAATTTAGCCGTAGAACTTTGTCAAGAAAAATTTTAAATATTTTTTTTGTGGAAAGTTCTCATTATTAACAGCTTGTTCACAAAAAGGATTATTGTTTTTCGTAAGTTACGACAGATTTGTCAGTTTTAGTATAAACAAGTTTATTTTTGTTTATTGAAATTTTAACGGCGTCCCCGTATTTTATATCTCCTGAAACTATTTTTTCAGCTACCGGATCCTCGATAAGATTCTCTACTGCCCGTTTCAGTGGTCTCGCTCCGCTTTCGGCATCGTAGAATTCTTCCATGATATGTTTTTTTACTTTCGGAGATATTATCAGTTCGATATCTATCTTGGAGAGTTTTTCGCACGAATCTTCTATATGGTTCGAGATGATCTGCAAAACAGCATTTTCTGATAAATGATTAAAAACTAATACTTCGTCAATTCTGTTTAAAAATTCAGGTTTAAAATATTTTTCGACTGTTTTTCTTACAGAATCTTTCATCTTAAGTTCTTTCTCTTCAAAAGAAGCTTTGATGCCGAATCCGATATTATCAATATTTGAAAAGTTTGTCGTTCCCATATTTGATGTGAAAATTATAATCGTATTTTTAAAATCAACTTTTCTGCCGTTGCCGTCTGTCAGAATGCCTTCGTCAAGCACCTGAAGAAGCATGCCGTAAACATCAGGGTGCGCTTTCTCAATCTCATCAAACAAAACTACAGAATAAGGATGCCTTCTGACCCTCTCGCTCAATTGACCGCCTTCTCCGTAACCAATATAACCCGGTGGCGAACCGATCATCCTTGATACATTAAATTTTTCCATATATTCGCTCATATCAATTTTAATAAGAGCTTTGTCATTTTCAAAAATTTCTTCCGACAGAACCCTTGCCAGCTCAGTTTTTCCCACCCCGTTGGGTCCTAAAAATAAAAAAGATCCTATAGGTCTTTTGGGGTCCTTAAATCCGGTTCTGGATCGTTTAACCCTTTTAATCACAGCTTCAATCGCTTCATCCTGATCAATTATTCTTTTTGAAATGGTTTTCGATATCCTTTTAAGCCTGTTACTTTCGGAGACTTCTAATTTTGATATGGGTATGGAGGTCATCATGGAAATTATATCTCTGACATTGTCCACAGAAATATTCAAAATTTTTTTCGAAGCTGTTTTGTGCCAGTTTTCACGCTCTTTTTCCAGTTTTAACTTCATGCTTTCAATTTTATCTCTGAGTACTGCGGCTTTCTCAAATAACTGTTTATCTATTTGCTGGCTCTTTTCCTTATTCAATTTTTCAATCAATTCTTCCAGTTGAGTTATCTTTACGGGAACTTTTAAGGACAAATGTTTTTTAGATCCGGCTTCATCAATGACATCTATAGCTTTATCGGGCAGAAATCTGTCCATAATATATCTTTCGCTGAGTTCAGCAGCAGCGAGAAGGCTCTCATCCGAATATTTAACTTTATGGTGATGTTCATATTTAGGCTGAAGTCCCTTTAGAATTTCGTAAGTTTCCGAAACTGAAGACGGATCAACCAAAACTTTCTGGAATCTTCGTTCCAAAGCTCCGTCTTTTTCTATGGTTGTTCTGTATTCATCAAGAGTTGTAGCGCCGATACATTGTATATCTCCTCTTGCCAGTGCGGGTTTAAACATATTTGAAGCGTCCATCGAACCGGAAGTGCTTCCGGCTCCGACAATTGTATGTATTTCGTCCAGAAACAATATTGTATTTTTGTCGTTTTCAACTTCTTTTAATACGGCTTTTATTCTCTCTTCGAATTGTCCTCTGTATTTAGTTCCTGCTATAAGCATTCCCATGTCCAAACCTAATATTTTCTTGCCTAAAAGCGATGAAGGAACCTTTTTTTCGATTATCTTTGATGCAAGTCCCTCAACTATTGCAGTTTTGCCTGTACCGGGTTCGCCGATGAGAATAGGATTATTTTTCTTTCTTCTCGATAATATCTGAATAATCCTGTCAATTTCTTTGGTTCTTCCTATAACCGGATCTAATTTTCCGTCTTTTGCCAGCAGAGTAATATCCTGAGCAAACATATCAATTGTGAATTCAGGCTGCGGTTCATATTTGTCAACAGGTAATTTATTTGTTTTGGAATTTGTTCCCGTCACTAAAATCTGCTTTACTCTTTGATATGAAACGCCGTGAAATCTTAAAATTCTTTCAGGATAAGAATTGATGGATTTGGTTAAAGACAATAACAAGTGTTCCGTGCCGGTATAAGTACTGTTTAGTTCTGCGGCCTCCAGAATTGACTGAGAAAGGATTCTGTCGCTTTCATGGCTTATCGGGATAAATCCGAGTTTAATAATATTTTTATTTTTTGACAGTCCGCTTTCCAGATCTTTATGCAAAGCGATAAAATCGCAATTCAATTTATTAAGGATATTTATTGCAGTTCCTTCGTTTAATCTTAAAATTGCAAGAGCCAAATGTGTCGGATAAACAGTGTCATTTCCCGATAATAAAGTAATTTCTTTGGAAAGATTAATGATTTTTAACATTCTTGAAGAAAAGTTTGTATCCACGATTACCTCTTAACCATGCTTTTTACATTGTTTACGAAAGGATCCATCATAGTTGATATCTTATACGCTCCGTAACCCAATCTCGAATATATTTTTGTGTTTTTATCTTCTTTGTAAGCTGTACTATCGGGAATGTTCTTGTTAAAAAATTCTATTTTATCCTTATTGTCATCGTCGTTTCTTAATCCTTCGGCTAAATCCATGCCTTTATTTATAATTTCATCGGTTGTTTTATCGGGCGTGACATATTTCCTCAAAAATTCATCTCCGTTTCCGATTGATCTGATAATAAGGAACAATACGGTTACAACCAAAAATCCCTTAATACCGCCGAAGATTATTCCGGCTGCCCTGTTAGGCAAAGATGTAAGTACAAGATCAAAGGATTTACTTACGATTTTTCCTGCAATAAAAAAAACTGCGAA
>JAKLPX010000376.1 GCA_022013635.1 Candidatus Delongbacteria bacterium | reverse complement strand
ATTTATAATCTTCCCACATTTCAGTAAGATTTTTAGGGCAAATTATGAGAGTTTCCAATCCGAAATCGTCTTCAAACATTTTAACCAGCGCACTTGCAGTGATCGTTTTTCCGAGCCCGACTACATCGCCGATCATAACTCCGTTTCTCTGATAAAGATGTCTAGCGGCGACCTGTACCGCTTTTTCCTGAAACGGTAAAAGCTTTTCTTTGAATTTTGCGGAGACATTGAACTCGTTTATCCCTGCTCTTGCCTCTCTTGACAAATGATAAGCCATTTTTAAATAAATATAATATGGCGGAATCATATCCTCTCCAGCCCAGCTTGAGTCAATTATTTCAGCAAGCTCTTTTGATATATCAAGGCAAAGTCTGTCCTCCCACCTGTCTTGAAACCAGTTGGATAATTTAACGGCTGCATCTTTTTCTACCACATCAACATTCAACTCGCCTTGTCTCAAAATACCTGAAAAAGTTAAATTACTACTCCCGACAAAGCCAATTACAGGGCTGTTATAATCATCTCTGTATGCCAGATATAATTTTGCATGAAGCGTATTTCTTAAAAATAATTTAACTATTACTTTCTTCTCTTTTATCTGTCTGGATAATCTTCTTAAAGCATATTCATCTGATTCGGTTGGAATTCCGATTGTCAATTGCTCTTTAAGCTGCCATGCAAGTTTCTTTTTCAGCCTGTTTGCCTCTTCATTATCCATAGATTCAGGATTGGAAAAAGATTCCATTAAAATATCTTCGGAAGCCTTCTGCATTCCTATTAAAACTCTACAATAATACTTTTCACCGTCTAATTCTTCCCCTTTAAGATTATCTATTGCCTGATGCAATAAATTCCATCCTCTAAGGTTAAAATAACCTACACAGAAGTCCGCCCTTTTTGAAGTTTCTAGCGTCTTAATCAAACCTTCGTGCAATATTTTCTCAATGTTATCATATATTGTAGGCATAATTGCTCCCTTTTTTACTAATATACTTCACTCACTCCGTCATATAATGGCACTGTGCAAAATAATTCATCATTATCTCGCTTTTGTTACTATATAAATCCAGTAATGAATATATTCTAAGTCTATTATTTAGTCAAAGGAATATTTATTGTATTTTTCATCTCATCCTCATTTTATTTATTAGAAATCATCCAAGAAGTCAGGATCATCGGTATAGCTGAGTTTCATAGCTAATATGTAAGGAACATTATAGAATTTTAATCCCTCAAATTTAACGATGCCGTCGGGATATTCCAGAAAATCTCTCACTTTGATATGGTCCGGGTCGCTCTCGTTATAAGGTACATCAATATAAAGATTTCCCATGTAACCTTCCATAACAATCGCACCTCCGTTAAATTTAACATATAAAGTAATATAAACAAAGTGCTACGCCAAATAATGTCGTGGCTCAGAAAAATATGTTAGTTTTGATTGTTTTTAAGAGGAGGGTTTAGTTTCTTCCGTACTTTATCTATTTAATGCTCTCAAGTAAAGCTTTCCCTTTCTCAGTCAGGCGATATTTCTGAAGTCTGCTGTTCGGTTTGTCTGGGATCGTCATTTCTATATAACTGCCGTCTATGGACGGTTTTAAATACAATTTTTCAAAGTTATCTCGACTACTCAAACCAATTCTCTCTTGTAGTTCTTTTCTTGATAATTCTTCCTTTCCGATAGATGATAATAAGCGGCTGACTTGCCCTGTGACTTGCCCTGTGACTTGCCCTGTGACTTGCCCTGTGACTTGCCCTGTGACTTGCCCTGTTTTCGGCTCAAGTTTATCTTTTCTCCAGATAGTTATTCTGAAGTCACCGTCAAAATGAAATTCCGGTTCTTTAAGTCCTGCTTCCTTGCAGAATCTGTAAATGTCTCTCGTACCTGTTCCGACTTTCTCAATATAGCCTGCAAGATACATCGGTGTAGCTATTAGCGGATTGCCCGGTATGGATTTGTGCGGTCATTTAAGCATGGCGGGAGTCAATTCGTCAGGAAGAGAACCGGAATTCCAGACTTCGAGCCTGTCGCGGAAAAGCATAACCTGTACGCTTGAATTGCTATTGTAATTCCTGTGGGCTACAGCATTTACAATAGCCTCTTTTACAACTTCACGGGGTATTTCATACTTAGTAGGGACACTTGTGCTCTCGGCTCTTGTGCCCACCCAAAGATCGATCCTGGACATTACGAAAGCTACTGCAAGGTCAACCATCTCAAAAAGATCGGTGGAATACCAACATCATCCATTTCTCTGTTTCATCTTCTGTTTCAGTGACCTTCTTTGAACCGGCTTTGTTTGTAAATACCAGCTTACCCTTGATTTTTTTACTCATACTTTTCCTCCTGAACTTTTTTTTGTTCGCTTTTTATTATCACATATAATATAACATAAATGGTGCGCCACATAATGGCGGTGTAGAGAAAAATATGTTAGTTTTGAAATACAGAATGGTTTTACTGAAAATTCAGAGTATTTTAATATATCGCTGTTTTGCTATTCCCAGTACTCAACCGATAGAGCAATCTTTCGATAGCGTATCGAAGCAGCATATAATCAAATGTCATTGTTTCAATCTTCGACTTGGACTTAAGTTTTTCGAAAATTGAATGAACTATATTTTTTATTTCGGTCATACAATACTCTCCAGATACGGTTGAATTACTTTACTGGTCCTGCAGATTTTCGCTGCTTCATAGATTTCTCCGATACTTGCTTTTTTGGTTCTGATTGCTTCTTTTAGTGATTCAATAGCTACATCCAGTCCGATTTTATTTCTGAATTTAAAGCAATCTGCTACTGTCTTTGCTATAGAATAGACTTTTATCTCAACATCATTGATCATATGGACTTCAATACCAAAATTATAGTTTTTTTCCGAAAAAGTAAAATATCTGATCTTTACTGTTTCTGATTTTGTACGCCATGAGCCATTCTTAACTGCGATCCAGATTTCTGGAGATACCTGAGTCGTCAGATTATGAAAATTAAGAGCAGAAATTAGACAAAGTACACCGCCCTGAATTGTCTTCATAACTTCGATATAAGAGTCATACCCTTGAAAATCTTCACCGGGGAGACAATAAAGTCCCCTGCTCACTCTTGAAACCAACCCTTTTCTTTCCATCCGAAGAAGGTATTCACGAGGTATTCCTATAGCTTCAACATCTTTTGATCTTATCATTTTATTTGTTTTTAGAAGCTTGTTTATCTTATCGTATTTTGTCATAATAGCCCCTTTTGTTGCTTATCATACAACAATATAACTATTTTTATAGCTTTTGCAACATATTTATTTGTTTTTTGTCAGGAATTCTATACTAATTCCCTTAGTTTTTCCAAGATCTTTACCATAGATAAAGTGTCCAGTTTGCAATACTCCAGCAAACCTTGTCTGATACGATCAACTTCTGCCTTATCTTTTACAAGATGCAATGTTGAATAGATACTCATGGCTTCGCCGCCATTGTGTACGACATCGAGTTCATGATAGGCATTTTCCATTTCAGGTACCAATGCAGGCATGACCGCTTTGATCGAATAACTTCCTTTCATTAGCGGTGAGTAGTAGTGCTTTTTCTGGAACGGGGTCATCAAATCCTTTATGTTATTGTGGATATTCATAAGATGTTCTGAAAGATCGGGATATAATTCAGCCAGATTTTTTATCACTCCCTGCTCGAACGATCTGTTATATGCAAGGAGCATTACATTTGCCGGAATATCGTTTACTAGACTTTCTGCCAATGCTCTTCGCGGGTCAGTTCCTGCCGGAGCCAGGAATTCTTTATGCTCGAGTCCGCCTCTGCCGTTTTCTATGTGTAACGAATACTGCGAAGGTATCTGCTGGTATGGTCTAAGTCCCTCAAATTCCGGTACCGCCTGCTGAAAAGTCTCAAAATCAAAATGATAGAGCGGATAAGTGAGGATTTTTGTGAATTTCTTAATTTCTTCCCGATTGATTATTGTTCTGTTATCAAGCTCGCACTCAACCTGTATCTTCTGCGTATAGTTCAAAATATCTGTGTCTTGAATGTCTTCGAATCTGATAATGCCCTGATAATATAAATTCCACAGTTTAGCTTTTCTCGAGCCTCTACAGCTTATGTTAAAAACCGAATAGTCTGGTATTTTTTTCTGCTGCTTCCAGCAATAGTTTACAGCATCGCAGGGATATGGATCTGAACAATGCTGACCGATATCAATATCAGGCTCGTTTTCTCTATCCTCTAAAATCTGTTCGAAATGCTTTAGGTCATCGGGGATCTTATTCT
>JAKLPX010000375.1 GCA_022013635.1 Candidatus Delongbacteria bacterium | reverse complement strand
TTATTGTTTTTTCTGTTTCTCTGTCAAGGTGAAGAATTTGTGTTTAATTTATACTTGCAAGTTTAATAATTTATATTTACCTTTGAAAAGTTGTTACCGAAGGTGTTATCATGATTGAAATATTTAAAAATACTGATGATAAACTTGTTAGGATAGACGATTACGAAAAGGATTGCTGGATTAATTTGACTCATCCATCTGGCGAAGAGATTAATTTTTTGATTAACAAATTTGATATTCCGCGTGATTTTCTGACTGACCCTTTGGATATTGATGAAGTTGCCCGTCTGGAGATCGATGACGATAATTATATTGCTCTGTCCAGGATACCGATCCACGATATGGATGAGGAAGGCTCGAGTTTCACGACCATTCCTATGGGCATTATTGTAATTAAAGATTCTTTTATGCTGACTGTGGCATCAAGGGAAAACGATCTGATAAACGATTTTATCAACGAGAGGATCAAGAAATTCAATCCGTCTGACAGGACTACATCCATTCTTCAGATATTTAACCGCACGAATCAGTTATATATAAAATACCTGAAACAATTGAGGCACAAAGCAAGTGAGATCGAAAGCGATATTCTTAAAACATTGAATGAAAAGGACCTTGTTCAGATATTTAACCTGCATAAATCATTAATTCTTTTTACTGCGTCATTAAATTCCAATAACAGAATGATCCAGAAATTGAAAAGAAGTAAATTATTCGTTATGAATGAGGAACAGGACGATATTCTCGAGGATATCACGATTGATATTAAACAGGCGATTGAGATGGCTGAGATTTACGGCAATATTTTGGGCGAGATGATGAGATTTTTTTCGTCTCTGATCTCAAACAACTTGAATATCGTCATGAAATTCTTAACTGCAATAACGATCATAATAGCTATACCGACTCTTGTATCGAGCATATACGGAATGAATGTCGAATTGCCTTTCCAGACATCCGCGCATGCCTTTTTGATCACTATGGGAATATCTGTTCTTGCGGTATTTCTAGGTATATTGATATTCATTTATAGGAAATGGCTATAAAATATGATTTTATTTTTGTGACCTGCAACACAGTTTCATTTCAGAATTAACCATATATTTACATAAGAAGGTTCAATAAAAGGGGATAGAAACGGGTTTTTAAAACCCGTTTCTTAATTTAGTTATATAACAAACCACTTTACATATTCGGGATACAGTTCAAAAAAGAAATCGTTTTCGGGCCTGACTCTAATGTTATAACCCTGCTCTCCTGAACCCGCAACACTGAATTGACCCGTATATTTTGCCACATTATCCGCATATCTCTCGACAAAAGAAAGTTTGATAATCTCGCAGTTATCAGCATCGGGGTAATAAAACAGTTCTACTGACAAATCTTCATGCGAGACATTATCAAGAAATGCGTAAACTTCAACAGTGAATTTCTCGGAAGAATTTATTCTGTGTGAATCGGTGCTTGCAAAAGCGTCTTTAATTGAAATATTGTGCCATTTTTCATTGAAGATTTTACTTAAAACAATAAACTCGTCAATCTTTTTGTAATTGTTTTTCTCTAAGATATCAAGATTATTAAATTCTTTTGCATAGAATTTATTAAAATACTCTGACAGCATTCTGTGCATGTTAAAACCTTTACCTACAGTGAAAATTGAGTTTTTCATCATTTCCACCCATGCCTCGGGATAATAACTTTCTCCTTTGTCATAGTATTTTTCGGTAATTTCTTCCTCAAGAAGATCGTATATCTGCTGAGCCTCGGCTGAAGTTTTCAGGGTCATATCGCTGTAAAAATCACCTGCCGTGATTGCCCAGCCGTTTTTACCGTTATAGCATTCCGGCCACCATCCGTCCAATACGCTCAGGTTAAGCACGCCGTTTATACCGGCTTTGATTCCCGATGTGCCGCTTGCCTCCATAGGTTTAATCGGATTATTCAGCCAGACATCAACGCCTTGAACCATGTGGCGGGCGATATCTATATCGTAATCTTCTACGAAAACGATATGATTTTCAAGATCGTGCTCAACCGCAAAATTCAGAATATCTTTAATAATCGTCTTCCCTGCAATATCAGCAGGATGGGCTTTTCCGGCAAATATGATCTGAACAGGTCTTTGAGGATTAGTTAAAATATTCTTTAATCTTTCAATATCCTGAAGTAAAAGATTGGCTCTCTTATATGTCGCAAATCTCCTTGCAAAACCAATTGTCAGAAACTGCGGATTGAGAACATTCGATGCTCTTTTGATACTTTTTGCCGGTGCCCCTCTTCTTTGCAGTGTCTTAACGATCTTCTTTCTTACAAAAGTAATCAGTTGTTCTTTTCTTCTTTTATGAGCTTCCCATATCTCGTTATTCGGAATGACTGAAATATTATCCCATAATTGTTTGTTTGTGGCTTTATGCATATAGTCGGGGCCTAAATATCTGTCGAAAAGATAAGTGATCTCGGTACTAAGCCATGTTTGAAGATGAACTCCGTTCGTAACGAAATCAATAGGAACTTCATCATCGTGCATGTACGGGAAAATATCCTTCCACATTTGTCTTGATACTTTTCCGTGAAGTTTGGAAACTCCGTTTCTGAATTTCGAATATTTGATGGCGAATATCGGCAGCCAGAAGATTCTTGAGCCGTCAACTTTTCCGCACTGAAGAAATCTGTCCATTGTTATTCCCAAAGAATCAATGTCTTCCCTGAAATATTCTCTAATGAAACTCTCGTCGAAATGTTCGTTTCCCTCAATCACAGGCGTATGAGTAGTAAAAACCGTTGATTGAATGATCAGCTGCTTTGCTTTTTCAAATGACATTTTCTGATCAAGCATCAGCTTCTTCATTCTTTCAATGATTAAAAATGCGGAATGACCCTCGTTCAGATGAAATACCCTCGGTTTTATTCCCAAAAGATCAAGAGCTTTCATACCGCCCTGCCCCAAAATAATTTCCTGCTGTATCCTTAAATGCTTGTCGGCAATATAGAGGTGATCGGTAATACAGCGGGCAGTTAAGTCATTCTGGGGAATATTTGTGTCAAGAAGATACAGTTTTATTTTTCCGACATCTATCTCCCAGATTTTTATCCAGATGTTCTGACACTTGATTTTCATAGGGAAGAGTAAAGGCTCTCCAGCATCATCAACTGTTTCTTTGATCGGCTTCAGGTACCACTTATTTTCCAGATATTCTTCCTGCTGTAATCCGTCAATAGCTATTCTCTGGTTCATATAACCGTAAGTGTAAAGTAATCCTATTCCGTACAAAGGAATACCAATATCTGACGCGGCTTTCAGATAATCGCCAGCCAAGACGCCTAATCCGCCCGAATATATTGCGATAGCCTCATGCATGCCGAATTCCATCGAAAAATATGCGATTATATTATTTTTATCTGCAGGAATGTCAACCCCGTTTTTGTCGGTATAATAACCTTCGAAGCTTATATATCTTTTGTATTTATCATACACTTTATCAAGCTCGTACAAAAAACCGTTGTCCTTTGAAAGATTTTCCATATCCTCAAAAGATAATCTATGCAAAAACTCAACTGGATTATGTCTAACTTCCCTAAAAAGCTCCGGATTTGTTCTTCTGAATAATCTTTCGGCTTCTTTATCCCAGGTTGACCACATATTATAAGATATCTCATAGAGAGGTTTAAGCGATTCGGGCACTATCGGCTTCACATAAAAATTTTTCAGTTTCATTATTATCTCTCCAAAAATTAAATTCTTTCTTCCAGATCCGTAACTGCGTTCATAAAGTTATTATAGCCTGTTTCGGGCGATCCGTAAGGCGAGAAATATTTATGAACATCCCCGTCCTGAAAATATTTTGTGGACATATAGTAAAAATGGTCTGAAGTTGACAATTTTCTTGCCATTTCAAGAAGCTCAGGATTTCCCGTGGCTTTGACTTTCTGCAAGATATCATAGAAAGTCTCCAGCGCGTTATGCTGCATATCGTTCTCTCTCCATGCGGAAAGGTCTCTTTCCATATCCGCCCACGAAACAGGTTCCGGGAATGATATGCTTTCAGGCTGATAATTCGTTTTTTCCAGCACATCTGAAGGCCATGAAAATTCTATCTGCTTTGATTTAAATGCTTTTGCGGGCAGATGCTTCATGAATTCAAATATCCCCGTATCTTCCCATTGATGCTCGCCGAAGGTTTCATAATCCATAAAAAGATTTAGAAATAAATTTTTATTTCCTTTTTCGATTAAATTCAGATCGAGAATCCATTTTACGAATTTATCAACTGTCAGAGGATATTCAACCCATCCTTTATTTGAGAAACGGAATGCGATATCATCGGAAAGGGAATAGAATTTAAGAAGCATATATAGATTTTTATTCCAATTTTTATAAGCGTATAAAGGCGAGCGCCACTGAAGTATCCTGTCAACGCCTTCGGTAAGGATAACTTTATAACCTTCTTCTTCCCAAATATAATCGGACAAAGAATCCTGATAGATCAACTCAGTATTTCTGAAAGTGATCGGGGAGAAGCCGAATTCTTTCTGAATGGTCTCTTTATGCATTCTGGTCTGCTCGAGAAATTCGTTTTTATCATAAAGGAAAGCAAGCGAATGGTAATAAGTTTCGCCCAAAAATTCCACGCAGTTAGTTTTTGCCAGATCTCGAAAGGAATAAAGGACTTCAGGAGCGTATTTTTTAAACTGTTCTATAGCCGTTCCGGTTATGGAGTACGCGATTCTGAATTTGCCCTCGTATTTGTCTATTAAATCCAGCAACAGCTTATTAGTTGGAAGATAGCATTTTTTTGCCACTTTACGCATAATCTCGCCGTTTAACTCGTCGTCGAAATAATCTTTGCCCTTTCCTATATCAAGAACGGAAAAATTCCTGATCCTGTAGGGCTGGTGCACCTGAAAATAAAAAACAAGATTTATCATTTATTTATCCTTCCCATGGTCTTTTCATACACTTTTATAATTTCGGAGCATGCTTTTTCCCATTTGATGAGTTCAACTTCGCTCCTGCCTTCCTCGCCCAATTTTTTTCTATAATCGGGATTTTCTATCAATTCTATTATTTTCTCTGACAATAAATTCACATCCCAGAAATCAATTTTAATTGCATTTTTAATAACTTCAGCCACACCTGATTGCTTTGAAATTATGGTTGCAATGCCGTAAGACATTGCTTCCAATGGTGCTATGCCGAAAGGTTCCGAGACCGAACTTAAAACATAAATGTCGGAATTTGAGAACATTTTAGCTACATGCGCGGCGTTAAGAAATCCGGTAAATAGAAATCTGTTCTTTAATCTGTACTTTGCGGATTTGTGGATGATCTTCTTTTCCATGTCTCCGGCGCCTGCCATAACAAATCTTACCTTAGGATATTTTTTAAGGATGATCTTTGCGGCTTCAAGGAAATAATCCGGTCCTTTCTGAAGAGTTATCCTGCCTAAAAATAAAATTACGGGATCCTTGAACATCCTTTTTTCATTTTCAAACTCCTTTATATCAATGTTGTGCGCATTATGTACCACATTGACCTTTCCGGTATCAATCAGATACCTGGAGATCACCATTTCCGCAGTATATCTTGATACGGCTATAACTGAGTCTGCTTCCGTCATTCCGGAATATTCTAAATTATGAATCCTTACATCTCCGGCTCCTCCGGCTCTGTCGAATTCCGTGGCGTGTATATGGCAGACCAGCTTTTTGCCGGAAACGGTTTTTGCTATGACGCCCGCCGGATATGTCAGCCAGTCATGTGCATGAATTATGTCGTATTCAAGAATCTGTGCATATCTTTGAGCTCTTAGGGTAAATTCCTTGACTTTCTCGAATATATTTTCGCATCCCATAATATTGTTTAGTATCTCCTGGAAAGGCACTCTTGTTTTATTTTCGAATTTTTTCATAAAATTCTTAAAATAGGTATGGAATGTTCTTACTTCGGACAGACTGATATAAGATTCAGGAATCGAAGAGACACCGATAAATTCAAATTTTTCCATTGAGTTCATAAAAACCGTATTGGTAAACTCAATCTCTTTCTGAGGCGATATGAATTTTATCGGCAGATCGTCAACATCGGTTTCCTTTCTCATCGGAAAATAAACTTCCTCTCTTGTAGGCAGTACCAGATCAACTTCGACTCCCTGCTTAAGTAGCCCTTTAACAATGCCGTAGCATGCTGTTCCCAGTCCCCCCGATATGAGAGGAGGAAACTCCCATGTAAACATTAATACTTTCATTTTTTTACCTCGATCTTATCAAATATATGCTCTGCAATTATTAAAGCGGCTACGCTCCACGCCTGAGCAGGACATCCTTTCGGAAAGTGCGGATTATCACCGTCCCAGACTTCGGCGACAGAAGCTATATGACCTTTCAGAATACCCTGTTTGAATTTATCCGTGAACATTTCTATGGCGCTTTTAATTTCCGCTTTCTTCATCTTCTTCTTGTTTATATAATAGAAAGATTCGATGAACGGACCCAAAAGCCAAGCCCAAACAGTGCCTTGATGATAAGCTATATCCAATTGAGTATGGCTTCCGATGAATTTCTTTTTGAAGGAACTGTTTCTCGGAGTAAGAGTTCTTATTCCGTAAGGCGTAAACAACTCATCATGAGCCAATTTCCAGCTGTTCTCCATTACTTCCAAACTCCATAACTGATACGGAAGAGACATAGCTATGAGAACATTCGGTCTGAATTCATCTATCTGTGAATTATTCTCAATCCTGTCTGCCAAATGATTATGAAGGACGAATTTGTGAGCGGAGGATTCGATCTTATGAATAAAATCGGTAATATCTTTAAGTTTAAATTTGATGTATTTAAGTTTGAAAGATTTCTTATTCTGTTCTTTGGCAATTTTTTCAAAGATATTAAGCGCGTTATACCATAGCGCATTGATTTCGACAGGCTTGCCATGTCTTGGCGTTACAGGCTTATTATAAACTTTAGCATCCATCCATGTCAAAGCATCGTCGCCCAATTTTATTTCCAGCAGGCCGTCTTCACCAGTGAAGAACGGAAGCAGTTTATTGAATCCGTAATTGCCGATTATTTCGGTTAAATAGCCGAAAAGCTTAATTTTTACTTTTTCATCTTCAATTAAATGATAGCAGTCATGGAGTCTGATCGCATACCATAATGAGGCATCAATTGAATTATAATTTGTTCCTTCTCCGCCTTCGCTGATTACATTCGGCAGCATTCCCTTGTGGAGCAGTTTGCCATACTTATCTAAAATTTTAAGGTACAAATTCAGCTTGTTTTCATAGAGAAGGGCTTTCATGCTAATCATAGTATCGCGTCCCCATGCGGAAAACCATGGATATCCCGCAATGATATCGTCTTTTAGAATAAAAGAATTGAACATCTCAGACAGGATATTCGGATATTTTTTTACGGCAAATATGTTTTCATCAGTAAAATATACTTTTTCAAGGCTGAATTTTGATTTACAGGTTTTCGGATGGTCTTTCGGATAAGTGCTTTTGGAATATCTTTTATCTATTTCATTTGAAATTTTATCGGCATCTTCAATGGGCTCGTCAGAATACAGGATATAAGCAGAATCGCCATCGTCCAATTTAAAATAAATACCGTAAGGAGAAACCAAGCTCTCCATGGCGTCGTAACCTCTCATTGAATCAGACGGATAGAAAACATTCTTGAAAATAATTTTATCTTCGCGTATCTCGCCTTTTGAAATTGTCGCAAATCCAGACAGCCCGGTATCGTTCCTTTTGAAACAGGCAGTACTTCCGTCAATTTTAGTTTCGGTAGATATTTTATCCCAGATGTCCGGAGAATTTACGGCATGATGGTCTCTCAAAGAAAATTTCGGTCTGATTTCCAATTCCACGCTTGTCATACTGCAGTTCGTAAAGGATATTTTTACGATATTTTTTGTCGGATGCATCTTGATTTCTTTGATAATCAAAAAATCATCAGATTTTGGAATTGAGGAATACAAAACGGCAGGATAAGGAAGCAACCATGTTTTTACGATATGTTCGTAGCCATCGGGAAAAATGCATTCGAAATAATTATTTGAATCAAGAAAAATTTCCTTGCTTCTCCATTTCACTTTTTCTTCCTGAGCCTGAACGATGTGAGTTCTTTTCAGTTTGTCGTCAGCTGCGATCAGCAATCCGTTGTATTTTCTTTTGTTTACAAGGTTGCCGCATCCCAACGAATATCCGCCTTTTTTGTTGCTGATCACCCATTCGTGGTGCATTACTTCGTTGTAATAGTAATTATAATCCATGATATTCTCCATTAAAATTTATTTAATACTGGTATTATATTTTTTGAAACAATATGTTCCCAGTCAATATCGAATGCAAGTTTCTGTGCAGTTTTTACATACTCAGGTAATTTAACTTCATCGTAAATATTCGTTATCTTCTCAAGAATGTGTCCGGTTTCTGATCTTATGCTCTCTTTTTCGATTTTTGTCTTGGCAATCGTATCAAGAGCTAATAAGCTTTCGATAGACATATTTTTACTGTTTTTTGTAAAATCAACTATATGGAAGGAATTTTCGCTTGATTTGTATTTTGATTTCACAAGACCGCAGCATCCGCAAGCGTCCGAAAGCACAGCTAATCCGCCGAATTGAATTGTTTCAATCTGAGCGATACCGAAGGGTTCATAAATAGACATACCCAGCTCGACATCCGAACCGATCCTGAGATCAATCCACTGAGCGTTTCCGGGCATTCTGTTCCCGCAACTGTGTCTGTTAAATCCGAATTGATTTATGAACACTCCCTTAATGGCTTTTGATTTAGCGTTGAATTGTGATATTTTATTATAGATCTCGGTTTCTATTCCAACCAAATCAGGCCATCCTTCTCTGTGAAGAATAGGCCAGCCGTATTCTTTTTCCATTCCGGCAATATCCGAAGACGGTCTTCCCGTTCCTATAAGCGTCGAAAGAAGAACATAGAATCCGGTAATTGATTTTTCGGAAAAGGACTTGTCTAATTCCTCCAAGAGCATTATGTCTCTCCATAGTCCCTTACTGGAAACAAACCTTGTAACATGCGAGAAAATAATGTCGGGTTCATAATTCAATAAGGTTTTACAGTAATTTTGCAAAATAGATTTACTTAGTTTTTTGCTTTCAAAATTTATTTTTTTCAAAAATATTCCGTTATAAACGACAGCAATCTTTTTATCGTCAATATTCGGATTTAAAAATTTAATTTCTTTTGCTATAAGATCGCTTACCGCAAAAATTTGATCAACATATTCGGTCAGTTTAACGAGTTCATTCCTGTAAAATATCGATCTGTCGCCAAAAACATTTTCCATTGATCTGCCGCCGAGATCTTTATGCCTGATTATACCGTAAAACGAAACATCCTGTCCCTGATGGTTCTCAATGATGCTTCTGGCAGTAGAAACTTCATGAGCATAAAATATCGTTTTATCATTCTTTCTTTTACTCTTTTCTCTGTCAATAATAACTTTTAAAATGGAAGCCATACCCATATACTCATGTGAAAAATGGATTAGAAGATCATCTTTAGAAGCTAATGCGCTCAATATCTCAGTATATGGAATGGCAATTCTTAAATATTGCTCGTAAT
>JAKLPX010000374.1 GCA_022013635.1 Candidatus Delongbacteria bacterium | reverse complement strand
GTCGTTGGGATCATTTTTGATCCCGCTCTCTTTGTGCGTGGTGATCTGATATCTTTCCATGATCCACTCGATCGCGCTTTTGCCGTTGACAATATATTCGTAGGCTTTATCGGGGATGTTTTCGATTGTGACCTTGCTGTTATAGATAATTCTGCTTTTGTCTTCCTTGCTTGGGAAGCGCATTTTTTCTACTTTGTAGAATCCGCTTTCTGCGCCGGTGACTTTTACGGCATCGTAAGGAGGCACGGATTCATAATTTATATGAAGTTCCGCGAGTTCACGGCCGGCTTTGGAGAACTTCCAGAAATCGCGCGGTTCATCAACGAGCGGAAGGCGCGGTAGCATTTTTTTAAGGTCATTGGCGAATTTGATCCTGTATTCGGGGCTGTGCAGGAATCCGTAAACATAGTAGAAAATATCTTCTTTGGTCACTTTCGGGCCATATATTTTTTTAGCCTGATCAAGGATGAAATCGGAAATCCCGTCCCTGCGCACGAATTCGCTTTCATTTCCGCTGTCAAAAAGCGAGACATCGGATTTTTTTCGTTCTTCGTAATAGTAGAGAGGGAGAATTTGCGTACTTGCATCGAGTATGTTTAAATCTGTATGTATATCTGTAATTATACAAGAATTTTCCTTATTTCCACCTATTCCCGAAATGCATATTAATCTGTTTTGTAAATTTGAAGGTAAAAACTCAATAAATTGACCTCTTCTGTGTATTACTTTTTCACCAAAATAAAGTTTCTGTTTTTGGAAAGGTCTATAAACTGCTGAAATAATAGAATTAGGCTCATATTTTGCTGAATTTCCTCTTTCTATTTGTGGAATCAAACTACTCGACCAGCTTATTTTTTCAGGATTTCTATCAATAATATCTTCGGCTTTGAGGTTCGGAGTTATTTCTTTTTTCTTTAAAAAATTAGTTACTTCTTTGTTATAGAAATCTATAAATTTTTTCATATTATTTTTAATTTCATTCATATTTGAATTATATACCCAAGAATCTCTACTACTCAGAATTCCTAAAGAATTAACTACAAAAAAAGAATGGGTACTTGTATTGAACTTGATCTCAGGTTGAATAGGTATGAAAGTATCAAATAAATCATTTCTTTCATTTATCCAGTCGCCGTGTTCGTTTGGTTTGAGTTCGATCCAAGGCAATTCTTCATTAGCAACAAACCGGAATTTCTTTACAATTTCGAGTTTTTCTTCTCGATTAAGATAATCGCCTATATCATGATAAAAGATCTGAGCTTTAGTATCTTTTTTCTGATCGGGCTTTTTTACAAGTAGGGTAATTGTAATCGGAGTTCTTGAACCTTCGCCGAAAACATTACCGGCTTCTTTTCTTCTAAGTTCGCCCTGAGTTCTGCAATTCCCCCTAAGATTGAAAACATAGATTTTTGAAAACTCTTTTTCAAGGCACTTTCTGAATCCATCCATACCGCTGCCGTCAAGCCAACCGCTATTAGATACGAAGCAGATTATTCCTCCGTTTTTGGGATCGAGCGTGTCGGTGCTCCACCTAAATGATTTTATATAGGAATCATAAATTGCATTTTTGTTAGTTGCGTCTGTTTCAGCTACATAAGTGCTTGCTATGCGGGAATCTAATTTCTGATAACTTTGGTTTTGTGCGTTATCGTTTGAAGATTTCTGTCCTTTTGAATACGGCGGATTTCCGATTATTACTCTCAAAGGAGCTTTTTTCTGTGCGGCTACCCGTGCGGAGTTCTGCGGGAACATTTCTGAAAAGAGTTTTTCGCCTTCTTCGGTTTCGCCCAATTGGAAAGTGTCGGTGAGGCATATTCCGTCAAACGATCTGTAATCTTTGTCGCCCATTATGTCGTGATAAGCGTTCTCGATGTTGACTGCGGCTATGTAGTATGCGAGGAGTACGATCTCGTTCGCGTGGATCTCTTTTTCGTATTTGCGCCTGAGATTCTTTTTGTCTATGAGACCGCTTTGGAGCAGTCTTGTTATGAATGTGCCTGTACCGGTGAAGGGATCGAGTATGTGTATGTTCTCATCCGAGAGATTGCGGCCGAATTCTTCTTTGAGGACATGGTCAACCGAATGGATTATGAAATCAACCACTTCGACGGGTGTGTAAACGATCCCGAGTTTTTCGACGAGTTTGGGGAATGCGGTTTTGAAGAATTTATCGTACAATTCGATTATGATGCGCTGTTTGCCTTCCGCGTTGTCAATGTCTTTGGCTTTGTTCTTTACCGAGTTATAGAATTTATCCATGACGGCGAGGTCTTTTTCCACAGCCTGATCTTCTATGAGGTCGAGCATTTTCTGCATTGATAGTGAAATTGCGTTGTTCTGTACGAATGAATAGCCTTCGAAAAGCGCTTCAAATACCGGCTTGGTTATTATGTGCTGCGAAAGCATGTCAACGGCTTCCTGCTGAGTGATGGAGGGATTGATGTTCTTCTGAAGTCCGCCGAGGAAATCATTGAAGGCTTTTTTATGCGTGCCGTCCTGTTTGACGAGCGTGTTGATGCGTTCCACCTGCTTTTCCGCGATCTCAGCCACATTTTTCGCCCACTGTTCCCAGTAGGTTCTGTCGCCGACCTTCTGAACCATCTTCGCGAATACTACATGTTGAAGCTGTTCGAACTGGAGCGCGAGCTCTTGATCTATTCTTCCGTAGTCTGGCGGAGGATCCTCTCCGACTCCTACAGTACCACCTTTACCTATGCCACCGACTATTATCTTATCTGTTCTTTTCTTGTTCAGGTCTATCTTGTTCACGATAGCGTTGAATCTGTCATCGTGCGCCCTGAGAGCGTTCAAAACTGTCCAGACGACCTTGTACCTTTCGTTATCATCAAGCGCCTGTTTGGGATCAACATCGGACGGAATGACCACCGGAATTATTATATAGCCGTATTTCTTATTTAGCGATTTTCTCATAACTCTGCCAACGGACTGAACCACCTCTACCTGCGAATTTTTCGGAGATAGGAACATTACCGCATCGAGTGAAGGAACATCCACACCTTCGCTCAGGCATCTGACATTGGTAAGGACTTTACACTGATTCTGCTCATAGGTCGAGGATTTTAGCCAACCGAGCTTTTCATCCCTATCAGGCGCGGACATGGTGCCGTCAATATGCTTTGAAGTCAGCGAGACCATTTTACTTCTTTCGGCGATCGGAATAGTGCTCAGGTATGTTTCCGTCATAGTATTGAAAGCGTGAGTTATCATCTTTGATGCTTTGATGTTCGGGCAGAAAGCAACTGCGGTTTTCATAAGCCCGGGGTCGGTGTTTTTTACCGTGCCGTCGTCTCCGATGATATTCTTCGATAATGCGTTGATACAGCCTATCAACTTGGTCGCGTCGTCGGAAGTTATTTCATTTTCGCTGTTCGTTAGTATTTTCTGCACGGATGCCGGCATATCGCTGTCGCTCAAGGTTAAAATAAGCACTTTGTAGTCTGAAAGAAGATCTTTTTCTACAG
>JAKLPX010000373.1 GCA_022013635.1 Candidatus Delongbacteria bacterium | reverse complement strand
TTGAATAATTAATAACGAGCATATTTTTCAAAAATGATGAATAAGGGAATATTTATTAAGGAGGGAAAGATGACATCGACTGATAAAAAAAGAGCATGGTTTTTTCAGGCTAATCCAAAGAAATATAATATTCAAGGGGCACTATCTAAATATAAAGTAATGACATGGGAAGTCACCAGATATTTCAAACAAATAGATGAAGATAGTTTTATTAAGAAGGGCGATATTGCTTTGATATGGGTTTCCGGAAGCAAAGCAGGTATTTATGCTACTGCAGAAGTTATTGAAGATCCCAGGGAAAGAGCTATATACCCAGATGCTCAATATTGTCATATAAAACCTAAAGAATTTGCACGCAGAGCACTGTTAGAAATAAAACCGGAAAGACAAAATCCCATTTCTCGTGAGGAATTAATAGCAAGAGGTATTACACTACCACCAATATCAGAGTTTTATCAGGCCACCAATTTCGTAATTGATAAAGAGACATGGGAAATCATCAAAGTTATTTTAGCGAATCGGTAGATCGTCAATAAGAATTAGAAAGAGAGCCTTTAAAGCGTGCATAAGATAAAGTCTGATCAAAGGGAAAGACAATTGCAGGTTGTAATAGGCACTAATGATGATTCATTTATAAATTTAGTTTCTGAATTGCTTAAGAAAGTAATTCAGGATAAATATGATCTCAAGATTAAGTCTTTTTTTTATGGAGAAGAACTTCTGGAATTTGCTGAGAATAAATCAGTAGATGTTTTTATTTTAGTTGTGAACAATATTCGTTTTCGTCACTTTTATCCTCCTCAAGAGCGTATAGAAAAATCTTTGCACCTTATCACTCAAATTAGAGCGAAATATAAAAAACCCATAATAGCTTTAACAGGTTCTTCAGTCATAGGCAGAAATGAAATAACTGATGCTAACTTCTTTTTTCATCTTCCCTTTAAGGGGAAGGACTTTATGAAGGCTATTGATAAATGTTTCGAAATGCTGCATGAATTTGATATGAGCAAGAGCAGATGATAGAAACATAGTTCTTTCAGAAATAAACTTATTGGGATAGAGTTCTCCATAAATGAGGTGGGCTAATGAAAAGCAAAGATCCAATAGAAATAGCCACACGTGAAAAGATTATGAGACTTAGCAAAAAGCTTGAAAGGGTACAACATAAATACAAGCAGGCAAAAACCGCAGATCGTAAAAAAACCCTTGCTTTATGTATCGAAGACATCAAAATGAACATCGGCTGGAACCTTCTTGACTGCGGAGATTACGAAAAAGGACTTGCCATATATCAATCGATGTCCTGGAATATATATGGGGAATATAAATACAAGGGCATCTGCAGGGCACTGATTGACATGCAATACTATGACGAGGCAAAGCAGCTTTTAGAAAGGGGGCTACAGAGATTCCCGAAATCACATTTTCTCCTTTTAGCACAGGGGATGGTACACAAACAACTGGGCTTAAATGATGGTGCATTAAAATATTTTAACCGAGCTTTTAAATGCAGTCCCGGCTATAGTAGTGGGCTTGTCGCAAAAGCAACAACTCTCAGCGAACTTGGGTATTATGAGGGGTCTTTTTCAATAATAAGGAAACTCATGAAAGAATCTCCCGATGATCCTAAATATCTGATTGAAGCAGGATATTGTACTCTGATGATGGGCTATCCTGAAAACGCAATTGAATATTACAAAAAAGCTTTAGATAACGGCTTTTTGTCCCCCAATATTTATGGAGGCCTTGTCGGTGCATACATGGAGATGGGACTAAAGCGTGACGCTCTGGAGATAGCACAGGAAGGGATAAAGGAATTCCCTGACGAGCCCGGTATGTATGAAAACCTCGGTGAATGTTATTTTGAATACGGATGGATCGATGATGCAAAAGCAGTGCTAAATGATGGCATCAAGAAATTCCCTGACGACGAAGAATTAAAAGAATTACTCAAGAGGATCGAAGATGAAACGGATAATTCCGATAAAGGAAAGACTCCCCCAACTATCGGTTTTTTCATTCTACTTATCATGTTGTTGAGGAAACTCAAAGAGAAACACGCAAGGTAAATATTCATGAAGGGCTAAAATATGAAATTTCTCTACAATACTTTAGCTACAACCCCATGACGTAAGTAATCCCTGAGTGTTCATTCTTCCGCAAATAAAACATCCTCCCCCACAAAACCATACTAATCACCGTTTGTTTTTCTTGATATTCATCATTTTTTTAATGAATGCCTGGGCGTCTCTTTGTAGGTGGAGCAAACAAAAATGTATGCTTCATGCAGGCCTTAAATTATGTCCCTTTTGTTTGCAGAATGGCTTTTTAAATTGACTATTATGACTACTTAGACTATAATAGCATGTAACCAGAGTAAAAAAGGATGGTGATTTTATGAAAGCCATGAGCCTCGCTGATGCAAAGGCGAAACTTTCTCAGGTCGTTACCGATGCCGAGTATAAAAAAGAGCGTACAGTAATATCAAAGCACAACAGGCCTGCTGCAGTGGTCATTGGATATGAAGAGTACAGAAAGCTCGAAACACTGGAGGATATGTACGAATCCAGGCTGCTTGAAGAGTCCTTAAAAAAGGGGAAGTTTGTGTCCCTGGAAGACGCGGCAAAGAGGCTGAAAATTGAGCTATAAGCTCGACATTTCAGAGGATGCTCTCTCAAAGCTCGAAGATTTTGGTATGTCTAACGCAAAGATCCTGAGACAGGTGTTTATTAAAATCCTGTCTCTCAGGAGAAAACCAAAGCCTCAGGACTGTAAAGAACTACAGAATTTCACTTATGCAGGTTTTAAGGGATACCGTGTCGACCAGGGGGAATATCGCATTATCTATGCAGTAGACGAGAAGAACAAAACCGTAAAAGTCGGCCTTATCCATCCGGGAATTTATGAATAGTATGGGTTAGTTAGAGTCTGTCCATAAATTCAGGGTTTGTCATCCTCCGGCTTGACCGGGGGATCCAGAAGGCATTGAAAATACTGGATTCCCGCCTTCGCGAGAATGACGAATTTTTATCAGAATCGTACTTTATACACAGACTCTAGTTAGACTATAGGTATGGCTGACAATGATGACAAGCAAAGGTGTCCTTTTGATGTGCTCTTCGATATTATCGATGAATGGCAGGAGAAGGGCAAGAAGCCATCTTCCCGGCAAAATATAAAGGATTTTCAGAATAAACGATGTCCTTCCTGCGGAGCATTTGTGACCCGGAAACAGACTGAGTGCTCCAATTGCGGGAAAAAATTATAGTACAGTCGGGACTTCCACCATCCGTTTTTTAAATGCAGTTTGATAGTGCAGAATCGGGACAGGACTTCCCTCCTGCCTTCACTCCATAAGCCCTGCTGAGCCTTAGGCGCAAAAACAGAGCGCATCTGCTTCTTTTTTCAGCGCGCGGGCGGTTGTATGATCAAGTCCGCTCCGCTTCAGGAAGTGCTGCTCGTCCATATCAGCAACATCTTTCGCGAACATGATGTTATTGCGGAAAAGGGCTTCGAGGGAACTCTTCTTTATGGATGACAGGACGGTGACGGGATAGAGCATCTTCTGCTCGATCATTTTTTCGAGGCTCTGTGCCGGAGGATACTTCCAGCTTACTATTTTCAGGCCGACACATTCAGCATATTTCTGCGCGTCAGAGGTGCACCGTGTATTCGTGACAAGCCATCCTTCAGTGACGTGCAGGGTATTGCCGGGCGTGACCGCGTAGGCCTTTTTGATGTCTTCGAAGCGTGAGTGAATATAGAGGGCTGTTTTTACATCGGTCGGATTTCCCCCGTTGCTGTGATATTTACATTCGATGACGCAGCCATTGTTGTCTTTTACTGCAAAGACATCGACCTCTTGGGTTACGCAGTAACCTTTCATGAACCTGTTTGTCTTTGACTCATACCCTTACGCCCTGAGTATACCTAAAAAATCTTTTTCGATATG
>JAKLPX010000372.1 GCA_022013635.1 Candidatus Delongbacteria bacterium | reverse complement strand
TGTTTGGAGATAAACTAAAATTATTTCATTTGAAAAACTAAGATTTGGGATTATCTTTCTGCAATAGGTCAAAAAGGACTAAAACATAAGTATTTCTGCAATGAGGTCAAGTTTGATAATTAAAAAGGCAAGGTATTTTAAGCACAATAAAAAACGGAGTTTAGTATGAGTCGCATCTTATATTTATTGATTCTTTTTTCAATCTCTTATGCATACTCTAAAACCATTTTCGGCGAATATACTTATTCCTACAGCGATGCCGAAACACTGATCGAGGCCAAGCAGATATGCCAGACTTTAGCCAAAAGGGATGCAGTTGAAAAATTCGCTACCTTCATCACAAGCGAGACGATAGTGCGGAACTATGTTACAGAAAAAGATGAAGTGATCGCAAACGCAGAAGCAATGATGACCGATGTGAGGATTATAGAGGAGAATATTGACAGGAATACTGCAACAATTTATTATAAGATCAGCGCAGAAGTGGATGAGAAAAAGATACTCGGTGTGTATGAGGAAAGAGAAATAATGAGACTTGAGCAGGCAGAGGCTGAGAGAAGAGCGCAGGAAATGAAACTTGAGTCAGACAGAAAAGCTCTTGAAGAGAGACTTGAGCACGAAAGAGAACTGGCAAAAATAGAACAAGAAACAGAAAAATACAAACTTTCACGCGAACTGAGCCAAAAAGATAAGAACTTCTGGAGAACCCAGAAATGGATAGGGCTTGGTGCTTTTGTCGGATCAGCCGCGCTTGGTACTTATTTCAATTCTCAAGGTGCTTCGTATTATGATGATTATGAAAGTGCTTCTTCTACTTCTTCGGCAGTCAGTCTATATGAAAAAGCAGATGATAACTATTTATACAGAGATGTTACATTCTCCGTATCATTAGCTCCACTCGGTTATTTTTTCTACGCATGGTACAAAGAAAGTCAATACTAACAAGGATCTGATATGAAAAAGTTTATTTTAATACTAACATCTTTACTGACATTTTTAATAATCTGGACGTGCACCGATCTTGAGCATTCAAACCCTTTCGACCCGGACTGGGGTGATGTCACCGCTCTCAATAATGTTACACTTGAAGTCCAGAAAATTGACCGCATAAAAGTTATTTGGGATTCGGATTATTTCAATAAAGACGGCTACACTTTTCAGGTTGACAGGAAGCTTGGAGACGGGAACTGGCAAGAGAAGTTCAAAGTCTTTAATAAAGACATGAATAATTTTACCGATTCCATAGCAGGCATAAATCAAACAAATTACTATAGAGTCAGAGTAGGATTCGATCAAAATCTTTCCGATCCTATCGAAGCTTCGATTATAAATTCATTCCAAGCTCCTTCAAATCTATACTATACAAAATTAAATATTTCATCAATTAAGCTGAATTGGGATGATAATTCAAATGGAGAAGCAGGTTTTAGAATTGATAGAAAAATTGATGATAACGATTGGGTAACTGGTTATGCCACAACTAACGAAAATGTTTTAACATGGACAGACGATGGTGCAGTTATAAATTCTGAAATTGAATACAGGATAAGTGGTATTAAAAACGGAGTAAGTTCAGATAGTATTGTAACTCATAGCATAAATAACGAATTTCCACCTCCAACAAATTTAATGTTAGAAAGTGCAGGAGTAAATCAATTAAGCCTAACATGGAATGATAACTCTATAGGTGAGGATGGGTTTAAAATCAATAAAAAGAATGAATCCGGTATATGGAATGTGGTTGCTACTGTCGGTAGTAACTTAACAGAATGGACAGATACCAATGCTGTTACAAATGACAGCTTATCATACAGAATTCACGCATATAAATCTACATATGTTTCTTATTTTTCAGAATGTAGTATAAATCAACTTTTATATCCTCCCCCGTCGAATCTGATTTATAACAAATTAAATATCTCAACCATAGAGCTTAATTGGACGGACAATTCAACAGGTGAAGATGGATTTAAAATTGATAAGAATATTGGTGATTCTGATTGGATTATAGAATATGGATCAGTAAACCGAAATATAACTACATGGACGGATGTAAGTGCTGAGATAAATGAGAATTTGACCTATAGAGTTTATATGCATACTGGAATTATAAATTCATCTTTTCTTACTTCGGTTATAATTGATAATTCTATACCTGCTCCTACTAACTTGAAGGGTAATTCTCTTGGTACGGATGTTACCTTAACTTGGACTGATAATTCAATCGGTGAAGACGGATTCAAAATTGATCGAAAAATTGGAGATGGTGCTTGGGTTGAAAATTATGCTGTTGTTGATAGCAACATTGTATCTTTTAATGAAACGCTACCAGACACAGGCAAGTATTATTACAAAGTGAAAGCATATTTTAGTATTTTTATGAGTATCAGCAATGATATGATTGAAATAAATACAAATAAAATTACTTTTATGAAGACTTTTGGCGGAAGTGAACATGATGAAGGATATTCAGCCCAACAAACTACCGATGGCGGATATATTATATTAGGCGATTCGCAAACTACTTACGAAACAAAGACAACAGATGCTTGGTTGATTAAAACAGATTTAAGTGGAAATGTAGAATGGAACAAGAAATATGGAGGTTTTTCAGAGGACAGAGGCAGGTCAGTTCAGCAAACGATGGATGGAGGATTTATAATTGTCGGGTATACTGAATCATTCGGTGCTGGTATATTCGATGTATGGTTGTTTAAGACAGATGAAAACGGGAATCAAGAATGGGATAAAACATTTGGTGGAACTCAATATGATATGGGTTATTCTGTCCATCAAACTTCTGATAGTGGCTATATTATTACTGGAAGAACAAATTCGTCTGGTGCAGGAAGTGAAGATGTGTTGCTAATTAAAACAGATGCAAGTGGTAATCAGACATGGATTAAAACATTTGGTGGTATAGGTAATGAGAGAGGTTATTCAGTTCATCAATCAGCAGATGGTGGATATATTATCACAGGATTAACCCATTCGGCTGGTGCAGGTTATTCAGATGTTTGGTTAATCAAAACCGATAATAACGGAATTGAAGAATGGAATAAAACATTTGGAGGCGTAGGATATGATGAAGGATATTCAGTTCAACAAACTACCGATGGTGGTTATATTATAACTGGATTCACGAGTGCTACAAATAACTACGAAATTACAGATTTATGGTTAATCAAAACCGATAATAACGGAGTTGAAGAATGGAATAAAATATTCAGTGGAACTAAACCAGATTATGGTTGGTCAGTCCAACAAACTGCCGATGGTGGATATATTATTACCGGTATCCATTCTGGTACTACTGGATGGGATTTATGGTTAATTAAAACCGATAATAACGGAGTTG
>JAKLPX010000371.1 GCA_022013635.1 Candidatus Delongbacteria bacterium | reverse complement strand
TTTAAAGATCTATATTGTTTCTTATATTTTCAACGGCCCTGAAAAAATACTTTTTCACGGTGCCTTCGTTCAAAGACAGCACTTCGGCTATCTCTCTGAATTTCTTTCCTTCGTAACTTTTAAGATAAACAACGCTTTTTTGCTGAGGTGAAAGTTTCTCAATCTCTTTCTTTATCAATTCCTTCTTCTCTTCATCACTGAGCTCGAGTTCTTCAGTAATAAAATTATCTGCAACTTCTTTTGACGAATGGATCGCTTCATCAAATTCAGAGTGATCGGGTCTTTTATTGAAGAACGAATACGCCGTGTTTACGGCAATCCTATAGATCCAAGTGTAAAAAGAAGCCGTTTGTTTGAACCGACCGAGACTGTTGTACACTTTTATAAATGTATTCTGATAAGCGTCCGACGCATCGTCTTCGTTTTTCAATATGTTCAGTAGTAAGTTCATAATTTGCCTGTCATATTTTCTTATCAGTTTCTCAAAAGCTCTTCCATCGCCTTTGACTGCCTTGTTTATCAGTTCGTTTTCAATTCTATTCTGTTCGTTCATTCCTTTTCTTTTCTCCCGGGGAACGGTTAACCGTCTGATACTTAGACCCCTGTTATTTAAAAAAGTTGTCATTTAACTTTAATTTTTTTCTTTCTTGATGAAATTTAAGCAAAAAAGGCGGGAAATACTATAAAATAAAAGAGATATTACCCTTATTTATATTAATTATTTCGCCTTCATCTTATTAATAAAGCCCTTGAGATTCATAACCCAGACATTCTTTTTTATCGGATATTCGTCTTTAACAGGCGCGATAATATAGGCTTCTTCTATCTTGAGATCTTCCATGGCGATATAAAAACCTTTCGATACCGATGGAGCAATTGACGCTTTGCATTCTATTGCAATTTTTTTTTGTCCCTGCTCCAATATAAGGTCAATTTCAACTCCTGAAGCCGTCCTGTAAAAATATCCGTCCCAGTCAGGTAATTCGGAAAGAATATTTTCTATTACTAATCCTTCCCATGATTCACCGAATGCAGGATGCCCCATAAGGCTGTTCATATCTTTTATGTTCAAAAGGGCAAAAAGCACACCGGTATCTCTGATATAAATTTTTGGAGATTTCACTAATCTTTTACCGAGATTAGCCTCATAAGGTTTTAATAATCTGATAAGATAAGTTTGATTCAATATTTCAATGTAATGCTTTACAGTATTCACAGAGGCATCGAGCGAATTTGACAGCTGAGATAAATTTAATATCTCCCTGTTTGCTGACCTCTGAGAACAAAAACGGAGTCAGTTCTAAATATGCTATCCTGCCGGCAAGTGTTAAGGGTCTTTGAGTTTTGCAATATCAACATCAGATTGAAGGTCGAGATAGATAATATCAGATAAATTTTTGTTTATTTCTTTTATTAAAGTTGATTTACCGCACTGTCTCGGTCCAAGTATTGCTGTTACGGGAAAATGCTTGATGTAAGATTTGATTATGCTTTCTATATTTCTTTTTAAGTAACCTTGCATATCTGCAATATAACTGCAAATTTACATACTTGTCAAGAGTTTTCTTATTTATTTTTTCGTAATTATCCATTCAAGACAGTTATCCTGTGAAATTACTTGAAATTCTGAACCGGGATATGCCTTTGGCAGAAGGTAAGAAGGCTAAAAGGTAACTCATAGCACCCCCGCAAACAAGTACCCGATAAAATCAAGGCGTTCTCGAAAGCCGGAAGCCTATGTTGTTGTTGCTGTTGTTCGGGTTGTTGTTGTTGCGATTTGCAACCCGGCAGTTGTTGGCATTGTTGTTCCAATTACCACCCCGTTTGACGCGGTTGGAACCCGAGCCCATACGGATCTTCGTACTTAGCAAATAACGCCCCTTTTTTGTTACATCAGGCTTTAAGCAGTCCGCCCACCATAAGCCCGACAGCATTAATTTCTTTTGAAACGAACTCATATTGTGTGATCGAAATATATCTTCTATCCTTACTCAGCCTGAAAAATATTCTCAGTTTCTCAAGATTCAGATTTATGAAATTAAGCTTAATCTTCTTATTCTTGGTATAAATCATTTCAATAACGAGCTCAAGTGTATCAAGAGCGAGATTTGAAACATGATCCGAAACCGTTGACCTTACTGACTTCGGAAAACTGTCCACTCTGTCCAAAATCCAGTCGAGAAGCGAATACCATTTTTCAAATATCGGATAATCACTCAACATTCACAAAACTCTTTATCAGTTCAACAATATCTTTACCGTAATTCTCTATTTTCTTGTCCCCGAAACCCTGAACATTACGCAGACCTTCCAAAGTTACAGGCTTATTTTTTACCAATTCGAGCATTTCTTTATTATTGCATACCACATACACCGGAAAACCGTTCTTATCCGCCGCTTCTTTCCTCCATTCCTTCAGCTTGCCGAAAAGAGCTTTATCCGATTCGCTGAGGGCTTCTTCAATAGCTTTCGTATTTTCGTTCGTCGAATGAACATTTTCGTAGTCAATGAAAACCGTCCAGAACGATGCGCCTCC
>JAKLPX010000370.1 GCA_022013635.1 Candidatus Delongbacteria bacterium | reverse complement strand
AAATCATTGCACTACTATTATCTGGGAAAAAGGAAAAGAAGCAGAAGCTATGGAGAAGTTAAAAGCTACGATCAGAATTACGATTCCGGATAAGGCTAAAATGGAAGATGAATAAAGATAACTGATGAGATTTATCCTTGTTATTATAAATCATTTTGATTATAATTCAATACCGAAACTGAACGGGAGGAAAAAATGGGAAAAAAAGAGATCAAATTTACTTATATTAAAAATAACAGCTTTAAAGTTCATCATATTGACGGACTGAACGGTGGACTTACTCCGAGAGGTGATGTTATACTTAACTTTTTCTCTGAAAGATTCCCGATTCCTAAAGAAGTTACTTATGAACTTGAAGGTAACATGCTCGGTAAAGAGTTGAAAGTTGAGAGTAAAGAAGGTATAATCAGAGAAGTAGAATGCGGAATTGTTGTTGATTATGATACAGCCGTAAGTATAAGTGCATGGCTGGAAAAACAGTTAAAACAGTTAAAAAAACTGAAAGAAGGTAAGTAATGCTATTAGAAATAACTAAAAGCGAACAAACAGCGAATAAAGCATGCTGTTATAAAATAACTTCTCCAGACTTATCAAAGAAAACTGAAGTCACCTCATCAAACAGATTTATCAGCAGATCGGAGAATATCATAAAATCAAATTATGTTTTACTTATTGACAATAATCTTTGCGTACTTGATTTGAATAGACAAGTAAGCGAATACGAATTTACAACACATGAATTAATGTGTGTCAGCGAAAAAGTCCTTGCCAAGGATTGGTTGTTATCTGAAGAGGACGAAGCATGGCAGGATTTATAAAAGGCGACATTGTTGTAGTGCCATTTCCATTTTCAGATCTTTCCTCGTCAAAAAAAAGGCCTGCTTATGTGGCTTGCGATTTAGAAGGAAATGACCTGATTCTCTGTCAAATTACTACAAAAAAAAATAAAGACAAATATTCTCTAAAATTATCAGATAGTGATTTTGCTACCGGCAAACTTGTTAGTTCTCCCAGTAATATACGACCGAACAGGATATTTACTGCTGAGAAAAGCATTATAATAAAGAAAGTCGGTCATATAGACAAAACTTTAATAGAAAAAGTAACAAAGAAAATTGTAAGTATTTTCGAAGATACATAAATCCATTTACTTCAAATCCTTTAACAACTGAAGATTATATTTTTTAAACAATTCATCGTATTGTTCTTTTGCGTGACCGGCGCATATCAAGTATTCATTTGAATTATCGGGATTTAATTCATATCCACACGCATATTTGCATTCTGAACAAACCCATGTATTTGTATATCGTTTTTTATTTTGCTCTTTTGATTTAAGCGGGCAAATTACTAAATCTACATTTCTGTTATAGATTTCAAGTTTTCGATGTAATTTTCTAAATTCTCGAACTACTATTTCTCTTTTATGGTGTATATTAATTTCACCTTTCCGTGCGACCAGCGGTTGAGCGCAAGCAGGACATATGCAGCCGCATTTAGAGCCCTGTTCGACATCAGAAACTTGGACCAGCTTACCGTCTTTCATTCCGAATGGGAGTTTGAGTTCCATTAGATTCTCTTTTTTATCTCGCTGACTATTGCTTTAACATAACCGGATAATTCTAAGACATCTGCTTCTTTTACGAATATTCGTTGGACTAAAGTGTATTTTTGATCTTTCGTTTTATCAAGATAGAGTTGGTCCACAAATCCTTCAGCGTGTTGCAATAGATGTCTTCTTTGTGGCATTCTCTATCATAGTAACCTTCACTATCGGCTTGGATAGGTACGGAAATTTTTTTCCCGTTCAAATTTTCAATCTCTTTAATCAAATTTGTAAACATATTGTAAAGGGAATAAATATTTTATTGCATTTTATAGTAAGGTGCTGTATCTTTGCACATTGTGGAAAAACTAAACAGAAAATAACTACGGACTTAGAGAGTTGAATTTATCTGAAAAATCAGACGAAAATATGGGACTTGTTGAAAATTGTCTCAGGAAGGATAAGTTCATGAATGCAGTAGTTAGCAGAGTATATTATGCAGTATTCCAGAAAATGAAGCATTATCTTATTGAAAATGAATTTGACTATGGAGAATTCAAACATGAGATCAATGCAGAAAATCAGGATGACTTTTCTCACGGAACTATTTATATGGCAACTAGGCAGTGTTATATCATGAAACACAGGGATTTTAATTTTGATACCTTAAGTGTATTTGATAGAGTTTCAAATCTGTATAAAGCAAGAATCACTGCGGATTACAAAGAAGATATTGATTATGATAGAAGAAGCGTAACAAGATTCTGTGATAGTGCGAAAAGTATTATGCAATTATTAGATTAAGGAGATTTTAAAATGGTTTATGGTGAATATAATACAATACAAATCAAAGAAACTATCTGCGCCGAATCGGTAGCGGTATATAATTCGGACAATGCCAATACTATGTATCTTACCCTTCAAATAATTACGAGTAAAATAAAAAACAGCTTTCAACAGTTAAATGTACAATATAAATATGATAAAAAAAATAAGTTAAATTGAGTTTTTTATAATGAGGATGTTTTGTTTGATAGATTGTTTCCTTTTTTTTTTTT